>NZ_JBJXHK010000014.1:0-46977 GCF_046638635.1 Lysobacter zhanggongensis | reverse complement strand
CTCGCGGCGGCGCAGGCGCTGGCGGCCGACTGCCGCCGCTGCCCGCTGTGGGAGCCGGCGACCCGGACCGTGTGGGGCGAGGGTCCGGCTGACGCACGGCTGATGGTCATCGGCGAGCAGCCCGGCGATGCCGAGGACCTGACCGGCCGGCCGTTCGTCGGCCCCGCGGGCACGTTGCTGGACCGCGCGCTGGTTGACGCCGGCATCGACCGCTCCTCCGTCTACATGACGAATGCGGTCAAGCACTTCAGGTTCCAGCAGCGCGGCAAGGTCCGCCTGCACCAGCGGCCGGACGCCGGCCACGTCCGCGCCTGCCACGAGTGGCTGCAGCGCGAGATCGGCACCGTGCGGCCGGACGCCATCGTGTGCCTCGGCGCCACCGCGGCGGCGGCGGTGTTCGGCTCGGGATTCAGCCTGACCGGTCAGCGCGGCGCGTGGCACACCGTGGGAAATGGGGTACGGGCGATGGCCACCGTGCACCCGGCCTGGGTACTGCGGCAGCCCACTGCGGCGCGGGCCGCCGCCTACCGGGGGCTGGTCGGGGATCTGCGCACGGCAGGTGAGGCGGCCGGGAACGGTCACGTCGCGCGCATCCACCCGGGGGCATCCTGCGGGCTGCGGCACGTCGCCGCGTCCGATTCGCAGGAGGACCCATGAGCAGTGCCCTTCAGAACAAGACCATTGCCATCCTCGCCACCGATGGCGTCGAGCAGGTGGAGCTGACCGAGCCCCGGAAAGCGGTGGAGCAGGCCGGTGCAACCACCCGCCTGCTGTCGATCAAGGACGGCGAGATCCAGGGCATGAACCACGACAAGCCCGCCGACAAGCTCAAGGTCGACGGCCGGGTGGCGGACGCGAAGGTCGAGGAGTTCGACGCGCTGATCCTGCCCGGCGGCGTGGCCAATCCCGACGCGCTGCGGATGGACGAGGCGGCGGTGGGGTTCGTGCGCGACTTCTACCGCAGCGGCAAGCCGATCGGCGTGATCTGCCACGGGCCGTGGGTGATGATCGAGGCCGACGCCGTACGCGGCCGCCGCATGACCTCCTGGCCCAGCGTGCGGACCGACCTGCGCAACGCCGGCGCCGAGGTGGTCGACGAGGAGGTGGTAACCGACAAGGGCATCGTCTCCAGCCGCAAGCCCGACGACCTGCCGGCGTTCTGCAGGAAGATCGTCGAGGAGTTCGCTGAAGGGCGCCACCAGCGGCGCGACTGAACCCTTGCGCATGCGGGTTTGCCCCCTGCCGACGCTGGCTGCGTTAGCCTTCGCGTCCCCCGATTGCAGGTCCGAACCATGAGAGCCACTGTCGTCGGTCTGGTGACCCCGCATCTGCTACGGGTCGTCGACCTCGCCAATGACGCCGAAAAAGGCGTCAACGTGGACTGGCACGTGCGCGATGCGGTGTCGCGCTCGATGGCTGAACTGGCCGACCAGTACAACGCCGCCGCGCTGATGCAGGCGCTCGTGGACGGACTCGAGAGCGCGGCGGCCGACGCCCCGCGCGCCCGCACCGCGTATGCCCGTGTGCTGAAGTCGGCCGCTGAAGCGGCGCGGCGCCTGCTGCGCGACTGAAGGATGCCGCGCGCCAGAGCCCGCTCCGCCGCCAGCCCGGCGCACGTGGTTGCCCGCGACACCGGCTGCGTCCGCGTCCGCGGCGCCCGCGAGCACAACCTGAAGGACGTCGACCTCGACGTGCCGCGCGACCAGCTGGTCGTGTTTTCCGGCGTGTCGGGCTCGGGCAAGTCGTCTCTGGCGTTCGGCACCATCTACGCCGAAGCGCAGCGCCGCTATTTCGAGTCGGTGGCGCCGTACGCGCGGCGGCTGATCGACCAGGCCGGCGTCCCGGACGTCGATGCCATCGAGGGCTTGCCACCGGCAATCGCACTGCAGCAGCAGCGCGGCGCCAGCAACGCGCGCTCCAGCGTCGGCAGCGTGACCACGCTGTCCAGCCTGGTGCGGATGATGTATTCCCGCGCCGGGGTCTACCCGCCCAGGCAGCCGATGTTGTACGCCGAGGACTTCTCGCCCAACACGCCGCAGGGCGCATGTCCGCGCTGCCACGGGTTGGGCCACGTGTACGAGGTGACCGAGGCGCTGATGGTGCCCGACCCGACGCTGACCATCCGCGAGAAGGCCATCGCCTCGTGGCCGCCGGCGTGGCACGGGCAGAACCTGCGCGACATCCTGGTCACGCTCGGGTACGACGTGGACAAGCCCTGGAAGGACCTGCCGAAGAAAGACCGCGACTGGATCCTGTTCACCGAGGACACGCCGACGGTGCCGGTGTACGCGGGCTTCACCCCGGCCGAGACGCGCGCCGCGCTCAAGCGCAAGACCGAGCCCAGTTACATGGGCACCTACACCGGCGCGCGCCGCTACGTGCTGCACACCTTCGCCAACACCCAGAGCGCGCTGATGAAGAAGCGGGTGTCGCGCTTCATGGAAGGCCGGCTGTGCCCGGAGTGCGACGGCAAGCGGCTCAAGCGCGAGGCGTTGGCGGTGACGTTTGCCGGCGTCGACATCGGCGAGCTGTCGCGGATGCCGCTGGACCGCGTGGTCGCGCTGCTTGAACCCGTCGCCCGCGGCGAGCTGCAGGCGCACGCGGATGGCGACACCACCAATGCGACCGCGACCCGCCGCGACCGGACCAAACGCGCCGCGACCGGACAAGCTACCCACGCCGCAGCGCCGGACGTGCGGCGCACCCCGGCGATGTCGGAGGAGAAGCGGCTGGCCGCACAACGCCTGGCCGAGGGTGTCGTCGCCCGCCTGCGGACCTTGCAGGCACTGGGACTGGGCTACCTGGCGCTGGACCGCAGTACGCCGACGCTGTCGCCCGGCGAGCTGCAGCGCCTGCGGTTGGCCACCCAACTGCAATCGCACCTGTTCGGCGTGGTCTACGTGCTGGACGAGCCGTCCGCCGGCCTCCACCCGGCCGACAGCCAGGCGCTGTATGACGCACTGGAACAACTGCGCGACGCCGGCAACTCGGTGTTCGTGGTCGAGCACGACCTGGAGCTGATGCGTCGCGCGCAGTGGCTGGTCGATGTCGGCCCGGACGCGGGCGAGCGCGGCGGCGAGGTGCTCTACAGCGGACCGCCGGCCGGGCTGGCCAAGGTCGGGGATTCGCGCACCGCCGAGTACCTGTTCGGCACCACGCCGGCGCCGGCCAGCCTCCAGCGCGCGCCGTCCGGCTGGCTGGAGCTGCGCGAGCTGCACCGCCACAACCTGCACGGGCTGGACGCACGCATCCCGCTGGGCGTGCTGACCGCCGTCACCGGCATCTCCGGCTCGGGCAAGTCCAGCCTGGTGGCGCAGGCGCTGGCCGAACTGGTCCGCCTGCACCTGGGCCACGAACCCGAGGACAGCGACGACGACGCGCCCGACGCGCCCACCGCCATCGAGCGCACGCACGGGCACCTGTCCGGCGATGTCGATGCCGTGAAGCGGCTGGTGCAGGTCGACCAGAAGCCGATCGGCCGCACGCCGCGCTCCAACCTGGCCACCTATACCGGCCTGTTCGACCACGTGCGCAAGCTGTTCGCGGCCACCCCGGATGCGCGCCGGCGCCGGTTCGATGCCGGCCGGTTCTCGTTCAACGTCGCCAAGGGCCGCTGCGACACCTGCGAAGGCGAGGGCGTGGTCAGCGTCGAGCTGCTCTTCATGCCCAGCGTCCACGCCCCGTGCCCGGTGTGCCACGGGGCGCGCTACAACGAGGCCACGCTGCAGGTGCGGTGGAACGACCGCAACATCGCCGAGGTGCTGGGCATGACGGTGGAGCAGGCCGCGGCGTTCTTCGAAGGGCAGGACGCGATCGCGCGCCCGCTGCAGCTGCTGCGCGAAATCGGCCTGGGTTACCTGCGCCTCGGCCAGCCGGCCACCGAGCTGTCGGGCGGTGAAGCGCAACGCATCAAGCTGGCCACCGAACTGCAGCGCAGCCAGCGCGGCCGCAGCCTGTACGTGCTGGACGAGCCGACCACCGGCCTGCACGCTGCCGACGTCGACCGCCTGATGCTGCAGTTGCACCGGCTGGTGGAAGCCGGCAACACGGTGGTGGTGATCGAACACGAGATGCGCGTGGTGGCCCAGGCCGACTGGGTCATCGACATGGGCCCCGGCGCGGGCGAGCAGGGCGGGCGGATCGTGGCCGAGGGCCGGCCCGCGGACGTGGCGAAGTCCCGCGCAAGTCCCACGGCGAAGTATCTGGCCGTCGCGCTGGCCGGGTAACCCGGGACGTACTACCCCGGGCACGGCGCCCGCTACCGGTCGCTCAGGGCGTGGACCTGAAGGGCTTCACCGGCGGCAGGTCTTCCAGGCGAGGGCTCCGCCGGGATCGGTCGGAGGACGAGCCAAAGGGCGCGACGACCCGTGTTTCGCCTCGCGGTACGCGCACTGGCTGACGGTCGGTGGGCAATCCGGTCGGCGGGCCGCGGTTGCTTTCGGAGTTCTGTGCCATGGGATGGGTCACCTTCAGGAGATCCGGCACTGCCGGATCCGGTCGGCCGAAGCCGGAGCCCCGCGCGGGCGGGGACCAAGAGGCTCAGAAGGGACGCGAACGACCGGGTCGACGCTGAGTGCCGTTACGGCGTGGCGCCGCAATGCCAGCCCACACTACGCCTATCCGGGTGACCAGCCGGGGGCATGCCATTCACCTTCACGGTGGGCGGCTATCCTCGCCGGATGGAGAAGCTGGCCGACACTTTCTGGAACATCCGTGGCGTATACCGCGTGGGCGGCGTGCTGGACATCGGTACGCAGATGTCGCTGGTCCAGCGCACCAGCGGCCGCTTCGTGGTGGTGGATGGCTGCGCGCTTGACGGCGCGCAACGCGAAGCCGTGATGGCGCTCACCGGCAACGGGGAGCGGGTGGATGCGATGGTGCATGTCCACCCGTTCCACACGTTGCACGTGGAGGCGACCCATCGGTTGTTTCCGTCCGCCGCGTTGTACGGCACCGCGCGCCATCGCCGGCGGGCGCCAGCGCTGCCCTGGGTGGGGGCGCCGGTGGAGACGTGGGGCGATGACCATCCGTTGGCGGATCTGTTCGACCTGTCGGTGCCGGACGGCGTGCAGTTCACCTGCCCGGATGAGCGCGTGCACACGGCGTCGGTCCTCGTCCGCCACCGCGCCACCGGTATCGTCCACGTGGATGACACGCTCAACGTGATGGCGGGGCCGGGGCTCCTGCGTGGGCTGTTGCCGCAGTCTTCGCTGCGCATGCATCCGCTGTTGGCTCGTGCCCTCAGGCCCGACGCCGGCGCGGCCGACGCGTATGCCGCCTGGGCGCGGGCGCTGGCGGCTCGCTGGGCCGGTACGCGCATCGTGTGCGCCGCACACTCGGCCGTGCGGCACCTGCCCGAAGGCGGCTTCTCGCGCGAGGTGCTGGGAGCACTGGCAAGGGTGTCGGGTACGCTCGACCGCCACAAGGCGAAGTACGGGTAGCACCACGTGATCAACAACGACGTCCTGCGCAGCATCCGCTACATGCTCGACCTGTCCGAAGGCAAGGTGGTTCAGATCGCGCACTTGGCGGATCCGGGCTTCGCCCTCGATATCGATGAGGTGCGCGCCTTCCTGCTCAAGGAGGACGACCCCGGCTACCTGGCTTGCCGCGACGCGGTGCTGGCGCACTTCCTGGACGGCCTGGTCGTGCACCTGCGTGGCCGCGACGAGCGGTTGCCAGCGCGTCCGGTGGAGAAGCGCATCAGCAACAACGTGGTGTTGAAGAAGCTGCGGGTCGCCTTCGAGTTGAAGGACGTGGACATGCACCAGGTGTTCGCCGGTGCCGGGTTCCCTGTGTCCAAGCCCGAGCTGTCCGCGCTGTTCCGCCAGCCGGGGCACAAGAACTTCCGCCCTTGCGGGGACCAGTTGCTGCGCAATTTCCTCAAAGGCCTGACCGAACGCGTCAGGCGCGCGTAAGGCGTCGGGCCGGGCGCTGCCTCGCGCACCCTGGACGCGTGCCTCAGGTCCGCCGCATCCGCCGGATGGCCGTCGCACGCGTTGTCCCGGCGCTGCGCGGAAGGCGGAAGCTGAAGGTCGTGCTTGAGGTGGACGACTCCACGTCGACCGAACCACCATGCGCGCTGGCGATCTCTCGGACGACGAAGAGGCCCAGGCCCAGGCTGGTTCCCGTCGGGTCGCCTGCATGGCCCCGCACCAGGGGCTGGAAAAGCGATTCCAGCGTGTCCGGCGGTATCTGTGCCCCCTCGTTATGCACCCGCACCACCACCTCGGTTGCACCGGTCCCGTCCAGGGTGATGCGAACCGGCGTGTCCGCCGCCCCGTACTTGATGGCGTTGCTCATGAGGTTGGACAGCGCCTGCGACACCCGCTGGGCGTCCCAGCACCCGGCCATGTCGCCCGCCCGCGTGATTTCAATGCAGCTGTCGGGAAACGCGATCTCCACCTCCCGTGCTATGCGCCGGCAGATCTCATCCATGCGTGCATCGGCAGGATTGACGCGGATGCCACCTTCGGACCCGCTGTGAACGAAGTCGAGCAGGTCATCGAGGATGCTCTCGATCCTCCGTCCCCCACGCAGGATGCGGTTTGAAGCGTCCCTCAACGGGGGGTGCTGGTTGGCCACGAGGAGCAGCGTTTCGGCTGACCCCACAATGGTGCTCAGCGGCGTGCGCAGCTCGTGGCTCAGCACGGCCAGGAACAGGTTGCGGCTGGCGGCCGCGGCGTTGGCAAACTGCAACAGTGTTTCCGCCAGTGCCTGGTCCATGGCTTCGTTGAAGCGCGTCAGTTGCTCCACCTGCGGCGGCCCGAGCGTCGGCGAGGTGCCGAGCCACAGGCGGATGACCGACGCGCGCAACGCCCGGTACTCCGCGGCGGTCTGGTTGATGTCGAAGCCACTGGCCGCGCGCAATGCACCGTGCGTTTCCGCGGCAGGAGCCGAAAGCCCCGACGCCACTGCCGAGTGCCCCTTGGATTTCTCCGAGCGTTGCCATTCGGTCTGCGGCACTTTCATGTCCGCGGCGATGGCGACGAGGATCTCGCTGATGTGGTCACGGAGTGCGTCGCGGTCCAGGTCCTCCGCGGCGGGGCCCAGCGTCCTCGCAAACGCTTCGCACTCGTCGACGATCAACGTGTTGTTCGCGGCGATGAACTCCGACAGGCCATCAAGCATGGCGACGGTCCCCTTTCTGGCTGACGGGTGGGGTGCGGACACGGCGTGGTGGTTCGCCGCGCGTTGCAGTATGCACCGTATCGCGAGTGAGGCCGGACGCCCTCGCCGTCGATCACCAGACAACAAGACACCGGCCGGGAATCCCGGCCGGTGTTTTGTGGCTACCTGTCAGTCGGAATTACGACTTGGACGGGGATTGGTTGCTCTTGCCTGCGTCCTTGCTGCCATCCTGCCCGGTCTTGCCGGCGGGGGCAGCCGAACGGCTGTCCTTGCCCTGGCTTGTCGAGTCGCTGCCGGACGCCGGGGCAGTCTGGGGGGTCTTGTTCTTGTCGTTGCTGTTGATGTTGTTCATGGTGTCACCTCGTGAGGCGACCCGGAAATCACCGGATCGAAAATGGCCGAAGCCGAAGTCCTGCACTAGGCAGGACGCAGAGGCTCAGTAGGGGACGCGAACAAACGAATCAGCGGCTGAGTGCCGTTACGACATTGCGTCGCAGTGCAAGAGGACCATGCGCCGGCGGAGGTGACCGGAGCGTTACGGCTCAGCGGCGCGGGAGAACCCCGGCGGGGTGGTCAGTACATCCGTAGCGGGATCCCGCGTGCGTTGCGGTCCGCGTACTCGGCGCGCGCCTCGATGCAGTGCGCGCCACCCATGCGGAAGTAGCGACAGGCTTCCGGTCGCGAGTGGTAGATCGTGCAGCCGCCACCGGCCGGGTCGACCGCCACGCACCAGCCGAACTCGTCGCGCGCCATCACCTCCAGCCCCTCGGGGGTGTAGTCGATGAGGTGCTCGGCGACGCGGTCGCCCGGCTGCAGCGCCACCGTCATGCGACAGCAGACGGCATCGCACGCGCTGCAGTGGGGCTTGTCGGAGTCGGTCATGGGGTGCACCAGGGCGCGTGGGGCGCCGGGCCGCGGCTGCGGCGTCGTGGTCGCCAGTATGCGGCCCTGAAGCACGAAGCCGGCACCACCTGACGGATCGTCCACGTACCCGCTTGGTACTGTCGGCGTCCCGAGCAAGCCGAGGCGCACAACCCTTTGAGCACGATGTTCCAGTCGCTCAGGAGCTACAACTACCGGCTGTGGGCCGGCGGGGCGCTGGTTTCCAACGTGGGCACCTGGATGCAACGCATCGGCCAGGACTGGCTGGTGCTGACCGTGCTGACCGACCACAGCGCGACGGCGGTGGGCACGGTGATGGCGCTGCAGTTCGGGCCGCCCCTGCTGCTGTTGCCCCTGACCGGTTACGCCGCCGACCACTGGGATCGCCGCAAGCTGCTGCTCGCCACCCAGGCCGCTGCCGGGCTGCTGGCACTGGGGCTGGGCCTCCTGACGCTGGCCGGCGTGGTGCAGCTGTGGCACGTGTACGGCTTCGCATTGGGGCTGGGCTGCGTCACCGCGTTCGACGCGCCGGCGCGACAGGCATTCGTCTCCGACCTCGTCAGCGACGAGCACCTGGCCAACGCCGTCGCGCTCAACTCCGCGTCGTTCAACGCTGCCCGCATGCTGGGCCCGGCGGTGGCCGGCGTGCTGATCGCGGCCATCGGCGAGGGCTGGCTGTTCGTGGTCAACGCGGTGTCCTACGCGGCGGTGCTGGTGTCGCTGTATTTCCTGAGGTTGGACGAGCTGCATACCGAGGCCCTGCCGGCACATACGCGTGGCAGCCTGCTGGCCGGCTTCCGCTACGTGTGGCAACGGCCGGACCTGGTCGCGGTGCTGGTGATGCTGCTGCTGATGGGCACGTTCGGGTTCAACTTCGCGATCTTCATTTCCACCATGTCGGTCACGGTGTTCGACGGCGACGCGAGCCAGTACGGCCTGCTGACCTCGGCGATGGCGGCCGGCACCATGAGCGGCGCGCTGCTGTCGGCCCGTCGCCCGATGCCGGGGATGGTGCTGATGGCGGTTTCGGCGGCGGGGTTCGGCGTCAGCGTGGCGCTGGCGGCGGTGATGCCAGGGCCGATGCTGTTCGGGGTGGTGCTGTTCTTCGTGGGGTTGGCCGCGCTGACCTTCATGACGGCCAGCACCTCGATGATGCAACTCACCACCGAGCGGGTGATGCGGGGCCGGGTGCTGGCGCTGCGGATCGCGGTGGTCATGGGCGGCACCCCGCTGGGTGCGCCGCTGGTGGGGTGGGTAGTGGACCGTTTTGGCGCGCGCTGGGCCCTGGCCGTGGGAGCGCTGTCTGGCATCGCCGCCGCCGCCGTGGCGGTGAACTACCTGGTGCGGCATCGCGGGCTGCGCCTGTCGCGCGAGACCGGCCGGCTGCGCGTGGTCATCGAAGCCGCCCCCGCCGACCAGGTGCCCGTCCGCGTGGCGGCCGGCGAGCGGGTGACGTAAGCCCGCGGCCGTTCGAGGGCGACGACACCTGCTACCTGGTACCGATGGCCGACGGCCTGATCTCGACCATACTCGGCGACTGACCGACCACCCACTACCAAGGACCGCCCATGCGCCACATGTCTTCCTTGTTTTTCCCGATGGCCTGCGCGCTCGCGCTGGCGGGCTGCACCACGGCGCCGGCCGGTGATCCCGCCGTCGCCGACGCACCGGACGCCGGTGCGCTGACGATCGAGGGCACCGTCGCTTCCATCGACACCCAGCCCTGGGCCTATGACGGCAACGCGGTGGTGCGGGTGGACGTTGCTGGCCGTGGCGCGGTGCCGGTCGAGCTGCCCGCGCGTTGGAACCTTTGCCAGGCCGGGCCGGTCGACGTGGAGGCGTTGGCCGTGGGGATGCGGGTGCAGGCTGTCGGCGCGCCGACCGCCGAGGGCGGGCTGGTGGTCTGCCAGGATCCGTCGCACCGGCTGGTGCCCGCCGGCTGAAGCCTTCCGCTCAGCCCCGACGCGCCGCCTCGATGGCGGCGACGTCGATCTTGCGCATCTTCATCATCGCGTCGAACGCGCGCTTGGCCGCGGCACGATCCGGGTCGGTCCAGGCGTCGGTGAGCGCGCGCGGGGTAATCTGCCACGACAGCCCCCACTTGTCCTTGCACCAGCCGCATTCGCTTTCCTGCCCGCCGTTGCCGACGATCGCATTCCAGTAGCGGTCGGTTTCCTCCTGGTCGTCGGTCGCCACCTGGAACGAGAACGCCTCGCTGTGCTTGAACGCCGGGCCGCCGTTGAGGCCCATGCAGGGGATGCCCATTACCGTGAAGTCGACCGCCAGCACGTCGCCCTGCTGGCCATCGGGATAGTCCCCGGGGGCGTGGTGGACGGCGTCGACGCGGCTGTCGGGGAAGGTCGCGGCATAGAAGTTCGCGGCTTCCAGCGCGTCGCCGTCGTACCACAGGCAGATCGTGTTCTTGGGAATCATGGGCAGGTCCTCATTGGGCAGGCGGGATGTGCGTGAGGCCGGAATGTCCGGCCTGACCATACCGACGGACGTGCGACGCCGGGATCGACATGAGCCGCAGACAAAGTGATGCCCGCGCCCTTCCCCCGACGAGAAGGGAAGGGGCGGGCATCGCCAGGAACAATCGCGAGCGGGGAACGGGCGATCAGTTGCCGCCGGCCGTCCAGCCGAAAGTGTCGGTCACCTCCTGGTCCCGACCGCCGCTGACGCTCGATCCATTGCCCGAGGCGGTGTTGCCGCCGCCGCCACCCACGCTGGCCGCGGCACCAGCAGCCACGTTCACGCTTCCTCCCGCGATACTGGCTTGCGGGCCGCTGGCTGTCCCGCCGTACCCGCCGCTCACACTTGCATCCTGTCCACTGGCCAGGTTGTCGTGCCCGCCCGTGACGCTCGACATATAGCCGGAGGCGCGGTTCCCTGCGCCACCGGAAACCGCCGAACCCCAGCCGGTGGCCTGGTTGTACTGCCCTCCGACGACACTCGCGCTGGGCGAGTTGCTGGTGTTGCCGTAGCCCGAGACGATGCCCGACCAGCCGCTGTAGTTATGCTCGCTTCCGACCACCAGATAGTGTGATCCGCCCTTGTGGTTGAGCCCCCAGATACCGCCCGCTGCGATGCATTCCGCCTGGGTGGTGATCGGGTGGTGGAACGGTTCGCCGATTCCGATCCCACGCGAGCACTCGGGGGCATACACGGAGTCCGTATTTCGCAGCTGGTCGTAGCCGATCACGACATTGCCAAGCCCATTGGTCGTCTCCGACCCGGCGCCATTGACCACCTGCAGGTTGACCGAGCTGAAGCGGACAGTCGGCCGCCCGTGGACGGTCGTCAGGCTCACGAAGTCATTGATGGACGCCACATTGGCGAGGTCCGCACGCAGCGCCTGGTTCTGTGCGTGCAGCGCCTGCAGCTCCACCTGTTGCCGGGCCACCAATGCCTCCAGCTTCTGCAGTCGCAACTCGGTCGCGTCGAGCGGTGGGTAGGACGGGAGCTGCGGGTACTTCGGGATCGGCTTCTCCGGCAGTGCGGACGCTACGACGATGCCCCCCATTGCGAGCCACAGCGTGGCGACCAGTGCGAACTTGCCTTTCATCGGATCTCCTTGGTTCTCTCGTCGCGCTGAGCGCGGCAACGGTCGCCCAGGGTGGGCGCACCGGTTATCCACGAGATTTGCCGGCGCGAACTGACAGGGGCGGTGGCATCGCAACGCGGGCGTCGCAGCGACACTCGCCACGTGGCCTCCACGGCACCGCGGCTAGTTTCGGCAGCTCCGCCCGGGGCCACGGCCATGCGACTCGAGGGATCCTGCCACTGCGGCAAGGTGCGCTTCCGCTGCGACGCGTATGCGCCGGTGCCGTTCCTCCACTGCTATTGCTCCATCTGCCGCAAGACCGCGGGCGGTGGTGGCAGCGCGGTCAACCTGGGTGCCCGCGCTGACACGCTCGAGGTGGAGGGCCGCGGACACCTTGGCGTCTACCACGCGCGCATCCCCGACGGGAATGGCGGTTGCCGGATCAGCTCCGGACAGCGGCACTTCTGCACCGGGTGTGGCAGCGCGTTATGGCTGTTCGATCCCGAGTGGCCGGAGCTGGTGCACCCGCACGCATCGGCCATCGACAGCCCGTTGCCCCATCCGGGCGAGCGTGTCCACATGTTGCTGGACTCCAGGGCGGCGTGGGTCGACGTGCCAGATGGCCGGCACGATGTCCACGTCGACGGGTTCCCGGAGGAATCGCTGGAGGAGTGGCACCGGCGGAACGGCGTGCTGGACGGGGAGACACCGGGCTGACCGTCCCCGCGGCCGGTGGCGCGGCTAGCGTTCCGTGGGTTCCTCGTCGGGGTCGGATTCGGCGGCCAACATACCGACGGTCGCGATCCGCGTCCCGAGCATCCCGCACACGCGCAACCGCGTGCCGTCGAGCATGACGCTCGCGCCGATCGCAGGTTCCGTCTCCAGGTTCTGGCGAATCACGCTTTCCAGGGTGTCGTCGTCGGCGGCCGGCAGGTGCACGCCGTACGAGTTGCGGATGTCCTCCACCGTGGTGCCACCCTTGAGCCGCAGCTCGACCCGCGGCAATGGCTCGGCGGCGCCGATGTCGGCGGCCTGGGAGAACGTGCGGTCGACGAACGGCCGGGTTATCGGCCGCAGCACTGCGAACAGGTGGTCGTTGGCGCGCAGGACGGTGGAGCCGCGCGGCGGCATCACCTCTTCGCCGCGGGTGATCATGGCGATGACCGTGTCCTCGGGCAGCGCCATGCGTGACAGGCGCCGGCCGACGGCGCGCGAGTCGCGCCCCAGCGTGTACTCGACGATGTCGGCGTTGACGTTGCCCAGCGAGGTGATCTCCAGCGTTGCGGCGGGCTGGGCGGGCGGCGCCTCGGCCAGGCCGAGCCGGCGGGCGACCGTGGCCAGCGTGGAGCCCTGCAGGATCGCGGAGATCAGCACCACGAAGAACACCACGTTGAAGATCACCGGCGCACCCGGGAGCTCGAAAAGCAACGGGAAGATCGCCAGCACGATGGGCACCGAACCGCGCAGGCCGACCCAGGACACCAGGGTGGTTTCCCGCTTGCTGAAACCGAAGAGCAGCATCACCGGGACCACTGCCAGCGGGCGCGCGACGAACATCAGCACCAGCGCGATCAGCAGCCCCTGGATCCAGACGTCCAGCAGCGCGATCGGGTCGATCAGCAGGCCCAGCACCACGAACATGGTGATCTGGGCGAGCCAGGCCATGCCGTCATGGAACAGGAAGACACTGCGCTTGAACGCGAAGTGGCTGTTGCCTACCACCGTGCCGGCGATGAAGATCGCCAGGAAGCCGCTGCCGCCCAGGTTGGCCGCCAAGCCGAACGCGAGCAGGCCGCAGGCGGTCACCAGCACCGGGTACATGCCCGATGCCTGCAGCCGGATGCGCTTGAGCAGGCCCACTGCGCCCCAGCCCACGCCCAGCCCGACGGCTGCGCCGATGCCCATCTGCATCAGGAACAGCTTGAGCAGCCCCAGGCCCAGCGGCACGTCGTTGGCGATGACCTGGATGAGGCCGATGGTCAGGAAGATCGCCATCGGGTCGTTGGACGCGCTTTCCACCTCCAGCAGCGCCTTCAGCCGTTTGCGGATGTGGATGTTGGCGTTGCGCAACTGCGCGAACACCGCGGCGGCGTCGGTTGATCCGACGATGGCGCCTATCAGCAGGCCGTTCATCAGCGGCCAGTCGAGGATCTTCGCCGCGGCCAGGCCGGTGACCACCGCCGTCACCAGCACGCCGAGCGTCGCCAGCACCGAGGCGGGCTTCCACACCGACCGGATCGACGCGACCGGGGTCTGCAGGCCGCCGTCGTAGAGGATCACGGCCAGCGCCAGGGTGCCCAGGGCATGCGCCGCCCCCGGGTTGTCGAAGACAATGCCACCGATGCCGCGCTCGCCGGCCAGCATGCCCACGATCAGGAACAGCACCAGCACCGGCAGCCCGAGCCGGGCGGACGCCTTGCTGGACACCACGCCCAGCAGGATCAGCACGGCGGCGAGGAGGAGGACTTGGTCAATCGCGAACATGCGTGGTGCGTTCCGGCGGGCAGTGGTGGCCCCTCAACCCTAACCCTGATCGAGCGCGTGGTGGATCAACACCACGCATTGCGAGGCGAACAGCATGGTCCTGCCGAGCGTGATCCTCCTCGCGCCGAGGCGCTCGAGGCTGTGGAACGTCTTCTTTGGCATCGGGATGTGGTCGGTCAGCAGGAAGCAGGGGTTGCCGTCGAACACCTGCTCCCCGATCGGCGTGCCCTTGCGGTCCATCACGAACAACTGGTGGTCCGCGGCCAGCTGTTGCACCAGCCGCTCGAAGCTGACGGTGCGCACCTCGACGCCGGATTCCACCGGCCGCGACTCCTCCTTGCCCATCCCGCGGGACGCGTCCAGCGCCTTGGCGACCTTGCCCAGCAGCGCCTGTTCGTTGAAGCCGCCGATGTCGTGCATGGCGTTGGCGTCGAAGCGGATGGTGCGGGAGAAATCCTGCGTGCTCTCAAGCACGAGGTAGACCACCACGTCCGGCCGGTGCGACTGGGCCACGAAGATGGCGTTCATCAGCGTGTGCGCAAGGATCTCGGTGTGGGCTTCCTGGCCGACCGACGCGAGCAGCCTGGCGCTGTCGGTGGGGGCGGCCCGCGCCCTGAGTACGAAGGTTCGCATGGGGTAATTGTCCACGAACGAAGCCCGGAATCGGACAAATGCGGCCGGCCCGGTTTACGGGACAATGGCCACCCCGTAGAGCCTTCCGCATCCCCATGGCCCCATTGCGAGTGACCCTGGTCTCCCTGCTGCTTGCCGCCAACACCGTGCTGCACGTCGTGCCGCTGCTGGTGGTGACGCTGGTCAAGGCGCTGCTGCCGTCGGCGCGGCTGCGCAAGGCCAGCAACCCGCTGCTGACCGGCGTGGCCGAAAGCTGGATCGGCGTGAACAACCGGCTCTGGGACCGGTTCTTCCATACGCCGATCCACCTGCAGGAGGATGTCGCGCTGCGGGCGGACGGCCACTACCTGGTGCTGGCCAACCACCAGAGCTGGGTCGACATCGTGGTGTTGCAGAAGGTGTTCAACCGGCGCATCCCGCTGATGCGGTTCTTCCTCAAGCGGCAGCTGATCTGGGTGCCCCTGCTGGGACTGGCGTGGTGGGCGCTCGACTTTCCGTTCATGGGTCGCCACACCCCCAAGCAGATCGCGCGCCGTCCCGAGCTGGCCGGTCGCGATATCGCCGCCACCCGCCGGGCCTGCGAGAAGTTCCGCGAGATCCCGGTGGCGATCATGAACTTCGTCGAGGGCACCCGGTTCACCCCAACCAAGCATGCCGCCCAGGGAGCGCCGTACCGGCACCTGCTCAAGCCCAAGTCGGGCGGAGTGGCATTCGTGCTGGATGCGATGGGGGAGGGCCTACACGCGATCCTTGACGTGACCATCGCCTATCCCGGCGGCCGTCCGTCGATGATCGACCTGTTGGCCGACCGCGTGCCGGCGATCCACGTCCACGTGCGGCAGCGCGCCATCCCGCAGGAACTGCTGCACGGCGATTACCAGAATGACCGCGCGTTCCGCGTGCACTTCCAGCAATGGATGAACGGCCTGTGGCGCGAGAAGGACGCGGACATGGCGCGGCTGCTGGGCGAGTAGTTCGCTGGGCTGCTCCTCATCGGGAGCTCAAACCGGCTGTGACAACCTGCGGGCCCCCGCCTTCAGGTGCTGCCCATGCTGATCGTGACCCGTTCCTGCCTCGGAGCTCGTTGCCCGCGCGGATTGCGTCGCCGCGTGTTGTTCTTGATGGCGATTTCGCTGGCGTTGATGGCCTGCTCGGGGCCGGACCGCGACGCCGGGCAGGGTGGTCGCCCTGGCGAGGCCCCGGACGCCGGGACCGAGATGCCCGACGCGGCCGGCGACACCGGTACTGACCGAGACAGTGCACCGTCATCGACTGCGTCGCCCGACGCGGCGGTTGGCGACTCGACCGTCGGCGGCGACGGCTCGCAGATTGTCCTGGCACCCCTCGGAGCGGCGGACATCGAGGCGGCCGCGCTGGGCGGCGAGCTCGCCTGCAGTTTCGCGCTTGCCGGCGACTCACCGTTGTTGCTGGCGATGGGCGACGTCGCCTCGGCCGATCCCGCGCGGGGGTTGGTGAAGGTCGGCTCGTACGTGGAACCGGTCGCTGCACCCGGCGGCTTCGACGCCATGCTCGACGGCGCCCGCTTCACCGGCGCCGGCAAGACCGTCGATATCGTGGTGACCGGCCCCGCCATCGGCGGCGGCGAGTCGCCCGCGCGTCCCGCCACGCTCACCTATCACCGCGCCGACGGCGCCCGGCGACAGTTCGTCGGGCGGTGGCAGTGCGGGCCGTAGGGCTTCGGGGTCGAAGTAGACGGTGACGCGACCAGCGCGCGACCCCGCCGTTTGCAAGCGCACCGAGCGCGCGGCAGACTTCGCCGCGCCGCAGGATCGCGGCTTTTGCCATCAAGGAGGATGCATGTTTCGTATCGACAAGGACGGGATGATTCGCAGCGTGCGGGTCGAAGCTCGTCGGTTCCCATCACTGGAGCGCGGCGACATGCCGGTGGTGAACGGCATCGTCGTCCATCAGACCGGGGCGTCGACCGCGCAGTCCACGTTCAACAGCTACCGCGCCAGCGCGATCGGCGCCCACTTCCTGATCGAGAAGGACGGGCGGGTTTACCAGACCGCGTCGCTGTACAAGCGCGCCAACCACGTCGGGTTGCTTCGCTCGCGCTGTCTTGAGCGGCACGCGTGTGCGCCTGCCGAGTTGAAGCGCCTGCAGGGCACGTCGCTGCGTACCCGCAGCAGGATGGAGCACGCAAAGGCATTCCCCGACCGCTTCCCGTCCAACCGCGACAGCATCGGTATCGAACTGGTTGGCGAGTACACGCGCAACCCCGACTTCGGGACGGTTCGTGGCGCCGACGAGCTTCTGTACGTCGGGGTGACCGACCAGCAGAACACTGCACTGCGGTGGCTCGTCGGCGAGCTTCGTCGCGCGCTGAAGGTGGCTGCAGAAGAGGTATATCGACATCCCCAGGTGTCCTACAAGACTCCGACGGAGGCGGCTAGCGCGTCATGGTGAGCATGCTGCGCAGTGGGCTTTGGGCCGTCACCGGCTTGCTGGTCTCGGCGTGCGTGCTGTCGGCGCCGGGTGGCCAAGCGACGGGGGCGAAGGCGGAGCGTGTCCTGGTCGCGGAAGAGTTGAACATCACCGAGAACGGTGCCGCCTCGCCCGATGTGGATGCGGGCGCATGCCGGGACTTCCTGCTGGACGAGGACGCGGTAAGGCGCGCACTGGAGAACAGCGAACCGGTGAGCCGGAGCCAATACATGCACGTGCTGCCATGGTCACCGTGCCTGGTTCGTGGGCACATCACCCTGGTGGATGGCAGGGCGGGTACCTGGACGATCCGGCAGTACGGCACCGGATCGATTCTCCTTGACGATGATGCGGAACTGTACTTCTGGTGTCGCCGCTGCACGAACCCGCCCTTCGTGGCGGTCGAGTAGCAGCCCGTCGCCCCTCCGCCGACCACCGGCAACCCGTGAGCGCCCTCGGTGACGGCGGGGCGAGCCATCATGTGTTGCGTTAACCTCGGCCCTGTTCACGACCGGCGAGCAAGGCATGCACAGGCGAGACTTCATCCAGGGCGCGGCGCTCTTGGGACTCCTGCCACTGGTAGGCAACGCAGGCGCCGCACTCGCGGCGGCGCCGCGGAACGGGCGGCTGCTGCCCGTGCCGCTCAACCCGGGCGACACGGTCGCGCTGGTCAGTCCGTCGTCGGCCACCGACGAGCGGCTCAACCTGCAGCTCGCGACCGAGGTGCTGCAGGCGCTGGGCTTCAAGGTCAAGACGGGGGCGCACTATGCGGCGCGGCGTGGCCACTTGGCCGGTACGGACGCCGAGCGGGCCGGGGACCTCAACACGATGTTCGCCGATGACGAGGTCCGCGGCATCGTCTGCGTGCGCGGTGGGGCCGGTGCGGCACGGCTGTTGCCCTTGCTGGACTACGACGCCATCCGCGCCAACCCGAAGGTGCTGCTGGGGTACTCCGACATCACCGCGCTGCATTGCGCGATCCTCGCCCGCGCCGGGCTGGTCACGTTCCACGGGCCCATCGGCGCCGCGAGCTGGAATGCCTTCAACGTCGACCAGTTCCGGCGCCTGTTCTTCGAACGCGAGCTGATGCGCTACCGGAACCCGGTCGACGCCGGCGACGAGCTGGTGCCGCGCAAGAACCGCACGCTGACCATCACCGGTGGCAAGGCGCGTGGCGAGCTGGTCGGCGGCAACCTGTCGGTGCTGGTGGGCCTGGCCGGCTCGCCGTACCTGCCGGACTTCGACGGCCGGATCCTGTTCCTGGAGGACGTGGAGGAGGCGCCTTACCGCGTCGACCGCATGCTCACCACCCTCAAGCTGATGGGGGCACTGGACCGGATCGCCGGTTTCATCTTCGGCGACTGCACCGACTGCGACCCCGGCGAGGGGTACGGTTCACTCACCCTGGACCAGATCTTCGACGACCACATCCGGCCGCTGGGCGTCCCTGCCTACCGCGGGGCCATGATCGGGCACATACGCGAGCAGTTCATCGTGCCGCACGGCGGCCAGGTGGAGATGGATGCGGACGCCGGCACGTTCCGGATGCTGGGGCCGGTGTTCCAGCCCGGGTAGACAAGGGCGGGCGCCGGCGGGTCCTAGACCGGGGCGAACGCCTTGGTGGTCTTCTTGTCGCGCTTCTCTGCCTTCTTCTCCTTCATCGACTTGGCCGGTTTCTTCTTCTGTTCCTTCTTCTTGTCCAGACCCTTGCTCATGTGCTGCTCCTGACGCGTATGCCGGCTGCGGCGCAGTCGGGCGAGGCGAGTATGCGCCGCTCGCGCGCGTTCGGGTGGCTGACGGATAATGCGGCCGGTCGGTTCGCCGCTTTGCGCGAAGTCCGGCTCGGCGCGTAGTCACGCGTCCGATTGATCACTACAGGGGAAGTACATGAAGAAGACCAGGCTGATGGTGGCAATGGCCGCCGTCACCGCGGGTGCCGTGCTGGCATCCACCGCACACGCCCAGGACACGCCGATCGAGGTGTGGCAGCCGCAGGCCGGCACCGAGGCTGATCCGGCCAAGCGGGTCACCGATCCCGCGGCGCCCGCGGCTCCCCAGGCTGATGACCAGGCCACCTGGCAGCCGCAGCCGGCCGACGCGCAGGCGCACGGCTACGTGGCCCCACCGCGTGACAGGCTGATCGAAGACCGCGGCGGGTTCTTCCTGGGCGTGCAGGGTGGCAAGGGCTGGGTGTTCGACGACGTCGACCAGTCCGCGCTCGCGGTCAACGCGGGCTATCGCTGGCAGGCCGGCGCGGTGACGCTGGTGGGAATCGAGGCGGCCGCCGGCCGGCTGGATGAAACCCGGGACAGTCTCTACACCTACGCCAAGGTGGACTACGCCAGCATCGGTGCGACCGCGCGCTTCAACTTCGGTCCCGACAGCCCGGTGTTCGCCATTGTCCGCGCCGGCTACTGGACGGCTGACGACGACTACTACATGGATGTCGACGGCGGCTATGCCGGCGTGGGCCTCGGTGTGGACCTGACCGACAACTTCAACCTGAGCCTGACCTACACCAACCACGTGTATTTCAGCGACTACGAGTACGACTACTACGGCGAGTACGACTTCAACCGCGCCGATACCGTAATGCTCGGCGCCGAAGTCCGGTTCTGAGACGCACCCCGCCGGCCCATGGGTCGGTCAGATGCGAAAAAAAAGCGCGCCTCAGGGCGCGCTTTTTCTTTGGCGGGTGTATCCAACCCCGTCAGGCCGGGGCCCCGCGCTGCGGCGTATCGATCAGCTCGTCCAGCTCGTAGCCCAGCGTCTGTGCGGTGGCGAGATAGTCCATCCGTTCGGACGGGTCGATCTGGGGGGTGCGTGCCAACAGCCAGAGGTACTTGCGGTCCGGGCTGCCGACCAGGGCGATCCGGTAGTCGGGGTCGATCCGCAGCACCCAGTAGTCGCCCTTGGTGAACGGCACCCAGCGCAGGCCTTCCGGCAGGAAGCTGACTTCCAGTTTGCTGTTGTTGCTGCCGGGCACCGGGGTTGCCTCGCCCACCGACTCCTGGGGGGCACCGTCGCCGTCGCGCGCGCGGTTCTCGACCCGCACCTTGCCGTCGTCCTGCAGCGAGTAGGTGGCGGTGATGTCGGTGTAGTCCGGCGGTTCGTGGCGCATCGGCAGGCGGGCGATCTCGTACCAGGTGCCGAGGTAGCGCTGCAGGTCGACGGCGGGGACGGTGGCGGGTTGGTCGTGGTGGGTCATGGGGGGCTCCAGCGGGGGGAGCCGCCGGTGTAGCCCATTCATGATGAAGCGCACGCGTACGCCCTGGCAGGATTCGCGCCGGTTTCATGCCGATCGATGTATCCACGTGGGACCCCACAACGGAGACCGTCATGGCTTCCAGCAAGCGAGAACTGATCGAACCCAACAAGGGCGACAAGCGCTATGTGCGGCGCGACGAAGAGGGCCGGTTCAGCGAGAGCGACGATGTCAGCCGCTCGCTGAGCCAGGACGTGCGCAAGGAGGCCAAGCACGAAACCAGGGCCGGCCAGGGCGACCGCGGCGACCGCAAGACGCACTGACCGGTACAACGAAAAAGTCGCCCATCGGGGCGGCTTTTTCGTGTCCGTGCTTGGGGCAATCAGAACCGGTATTCCACCGTCACGGTCACGCTGCGGGCGTTGCGCTTGTCGCGCGACAGCCGGTACTCGTCGGACACCGCGTCGTACTGCACCTGCGAGTAGCGGTACTGGTTGACCATCACCCCCACGTCCAGCAGCGGCAGGATGGTGGTGCCGACGCCCACGCCGACGTACGTACCGCCGTCGTTCTCCTTGAACTGCCGGCGGTCGGTCACCGGAGCGGTATCCACCGGGTAGTCGACGATGGTTTCATCCAGCTCGCGCTCCAGCCCGAGGTAGCCGGCGCGGCCGATGAAGTACACCGGCAGCAGCGGCGGCTTGATGCGCGCGTTGGCACCGACGAAGCCGTAGCGCGACTGCATGGTGTACGCGTGGTCGACGTAGCCGTCGGGGTACTGGCTTCGGATCTCGGCATCCTGCTCCTCGATCCGGCCCAGGCCGCCCTCGAGGCCGACCTGCGCCATTCCGATGCCCCAGCGGTAGCCGACGCTGGCCTGCACCAGGTCGCTGTCGGCGTCGTCGATGCCGCTGTCGAGCTCGATGCGGCCAAGCTGTCCGTTGAGGAAGAAATCGCCGGCCGAGGCGGCGGGCGCCACGGCGAGGCAGGCGGCAAGCAAGGCCGCGCGTTGAAGCTTGCGCATGTTCTGGTTCCGGGATCGGGAGGCGGGGCCGGGCGGCCTCCGCGGAGCGCATGGTACCGGTGCGCGGCCCGTCAGTCCCGGTGGGCTCCCTGAGCGGGAAACAGACCCGGTAGGGCGTGCTTCGCACTCGCTTCACACGGGCACCCTAGGAGCTTCATCCGGGGCGGGCAATCTCCGCGTCACACCCAACGTGGAGACCGGCAATGGCACAGGGTATCGGCGACAACGGCGCGGCGCGGGGCAACCGCTGGAGCCTGGCGATCTGGGGCGGGGCGGCCTTGCTGCTGGCCCTGCCCGCCGTGGCGATGCGGTTCACCCCCGAGGTGGACTGGGGCCCGGAGGACTTCATCACCATGGGCATCCTGCTGGCGGCAGCATGCGGCGGTTACGAGGTTGCCATGCGCATCTCCGGCAATACCGCCTACCGGGCGGCCGTCGCGGTGGCGATCGTGACCGCGTTCGTGACGGTGTGGGTCAACCTCGCGGTCGGGATGATCGGCAACGAGGACAACCCGGCCAACCTGCTGTTCGGCGGGGTCCTGCTGGTCGCGCTGCTCGGTGCCGTGTTGGCGTGGTTCCGGCCACGGGGCATGGCGGTCGCGATGGCAACGGCCGCGCTCGCGCAGGGAGCAATCGCCGTCTATGCACTGTTTTCCGGGCACGGTGCGCTTGCACTGTTCATCGGGCTGTTCGTGCTGCCCTGGCTGCTGTCGGCGCAACTGTTCCGCGTGGCTGCCCGATCGTTCTCACAACCCCGCAACCGTGCATAGGCGAGGCTTCCGGCATTCCCCATCGGAGTCGGGTCATGTCGGAAACCTCCCCCATCACCGGCGAACTGTCCAACAGCAAGGTCGCCGCGGTGTTCCCCGACGAGGCCAGCGCGCGCCGTGCGGCCCAAGCGGTCGCCTCGGCGCTGTCGCTCGCGGCGGCGCAGGTGCAGGTGGTCACGCCGGGCACGGGGTCGCTCCCGGGTCGCAAGCTGGAGCCGGAAAGTCGGGGCATCTGGCGGACGATCGTGCGTGCGCACCTGTGGTTCGGTATCGCCGGCGTAGTCGGCGGCCTGCTGCTGTTCGCGGTGCTGCATGCCATGGGCATCCGATTCATCGTCAGCTCGCCGGTGGCGGCGGCGCTGGTAATCGTGTTCTTCAGTGCCGTGGCCGGCCTGTGGGCCGGCGGACTGGTGTCTTTGCGCCCGGACCACGACCGCATGGTCGAGGCCACCCGCGATGCGATGGACGAGGGCAACACCACCGTTGTAGTGCATGCCTACTCGATGGACCAGCGCGCGCAGGCGGCCGAGCTCCTGCGCGGGCAGGGCGGCGACGTGACGTCGACCCTCTAGCCCAGTGCCCTTCGGTATGATCGGGCGGCTCAAGCCATTGCGGGAGAGTCGCCAACGATGACCGAACCCGGGCTGCGTTTCCTGGACGGCGGGGGTGAACTGGGTGAGCGCCTGCGCGCCACCGACTGGGCGCCCACGCCGCTGGGCCCGGTGGACGCATGGCCGGCGGCATTGCGCACGCTGGTATCGCTGATGCTGGCGTCCAACCAGCCGATGTACATCGTCTGGGGCCCCAGCAGGACCTTCCTCTACAACGACCATTACGCGACCATCCTCGCGGACAAGCACCCGTGGGCGCTGGGCCGCGACATCCTCGACGAGGTCTGGCCCGAGATCCGTGCGGAGCTGGCGCCGATCGTCGAGTCGGTCTCGGCAGGCGAGCCGGTGCAGGTGCCGCGCATGCGGCTGGTGCTTGAGCGAAAGGGGTTCCCCGAAGAGACCTGGTTCTCCTACTTCTTCGCACCGGTGCGCGACGACAGCGGGGCGGTGGCGGGCATGTTCGGCGCCTGCAACGACATCACCGGGCAGGTCCAGCTCGAGCGCAGTCTGGCCGAACGCGACGCGCGACACCGGCAGGTGCTGGCGAACATGGAAGAGGCGTTCGTCCTGTTCGATCACGACTTCCGGTTGCTCGAGGTCAATACCGAGACCGAACGCCTGCTGGGCATGGACCGCGAAACATTGATCGGCGGCGTGCAATGGACGTTGTACCCCGGCACCTTCGATGCTCCCCTTGGCGCGATGTACCGCCGAGTGATGGCGCGCAGGCACGCCGAGTCGATGGACTACCCGCATGTCTTCCAGGACGGGCGCGAGGTCTGGTTCGAGGTGCGTGCCTTCCCCGTCGACCAGGGGATGGCGGTGCTGTTCCACGACATCACCCATCGCCGCGAGGAGCACGAGGCGGCGACACGATCGGCCGAACGGGTGCAGTTGGCGCTGGAGGAGCGCGACCACGCCCTGGCGCTGTTGCGCTCATTCACCGAGGCGGTGCCCGGCGTGGCCTACGCCAAGGACCTCCAGGGGCGCCTACTGGTGGGCAACCGCGGGGTGTCCACGCTACTCGGTGTGCCGCCCGAAGGGTTCATTGGCCGCACCGACCGCGAGCTGCTCGCCGACCCGGCGCAGGCCGAGGAGGTGATGGCCAACGACCGGCGGATCATGGAGACGGGCATCCCCGAACAGGTGGAGGAGGAAATCCAGCTCGCCGACGGCACCCCGGCAACCTGGATCTCGACCAAGGCCCCACTGCTGGACGACGACGGGAAACTCGTTGGCCTGATCGGCGCGTCGATCGACATCACCGACCGCAAGCGGGTGGAGCGCGACCTGCGGCTGTCGGAGCAGCGCGGTGCGCTGGCGCTGGAGGTGGCGCAACTTGGCACGTGGACCTGGAACCTGGCCGAAGACGTGATCCGGTTCGACCGACGCACCGCGGAGATCTGGGGTGCCAATCCCGAGCGCAGTGACTACTCGCGCGAGGATCTCGGGCGACGGGTGCATCCCGACGACTGGCCGCGGGTGGACGCGGCACTGGCGGCGGCGTTTACACCCGGCAGCGACGGTCGGGTGGCCGAGGAGTTCCGCCTGCGGCACCGCGACGGGCGCGTGGTCTGGACGATGACCCGCGGGCAGGTTGCCTTTGAAGGCGAGGGCGACGCACTGCGGCCGGTGTCGATGATCGGCACCGTGCTGGACGTGACCGAGCGCCGCCAGCTGATCGAGACGCTGGAACAGTCGGACCGGCGCAAGGACGAGTTCCTGGCGATGCTCGCGCACGAATTGCGCAATCCGCTGGCGCCGATCGGCACCGCGGCGGAACTGCTGCGGCTGGTGCCCGATGACGCGCCGCGGGTGGAGGAGGCGGCGAGGATCATCTCGCGCCAGGTCGCCCACATGACCGAGATGGTCGATGACCTGCTCGATGTCTCGCGGGTCACCCGCGGGCTTGTGGTGTTCGACCGCGAGCCGGTGGACATGCGCGCCGTGGTCAATGCCGCGGTCGAGCAGGCCGGCCCGGCGCTGCAGGCGCGGCGGCACGGGCTCTCGGTCGAGACAGGAGGCGGCCCGGCGATCGTGCTCGGCGACCGTCACCGGCTGGTGCAGGTGGTGTCGAACCTGCTCAACAACGCCGCCAAGTACACCTCGCCGGGTGGTCGCATCCGCGTGGCCGTGATCGGCTCGGAGGATACGGTGGCGGTGCAGGTGGCCGACAACGGCCAGGGCATGGACGCATCGCTGGTGAACCACGCGTTCGACCTGTTCACCCAGGCCGCACGCACGCCCGACCGTTCGCAGGGCGGGCTCGGCATCGGCCTGGCGCTGGTGCGCAGCATCGTCCGCGGCCACGGCGGCACCGTCGGGGCGGTCAGTCCGGGCCCGGGTTGCGGGAGTACGTTCGAGTTCGTGCTGCCGCGCGCGGCAGTGGAACGGTTGCCCGACGATGCCGCGCCCGCGCCGCGCGTCGCCACGCGCCGGCAGTCGATCATGGTGGTGGACGACAACCGCGACGCCGCGGACACCCTTGCGACCGTGCTGGAGCTCCTCGGGCATGACGTGACCGTGGCCACCGATGGCCAGCAGGCACTGGTGCTGGCGGATCGGCGGAGCGACTGGGACGCCTTCATCCTCGACATCGGCATGCCCGACATGACCGGCCACGAGCTGGTCGGCCACCTGCGTCGACGCGCGGGCACGGGGAGCGCCTGTTTCATCGCGCTGACCGGCTACGGCCAAGCGCACGACCACGTTACTTCGCAGGCCGCCGGATTCGACCACCACCTGGTCAAGCCGGCGGACGTGGACCGGATCGTCGCGCTGCTGGCGGGTTGATCCGACCGCCCCGCGCACACGGGCGATAATCGGCGGCCCTCCGCAACGGGAACCACGCATGTCGATCGTGCTTACCGAGTTCGCCCGCTCACGGCTGTTCCGCGAGCAGCGGCGCAACACCATCCAGGACTGCACGCCCGAACAGTTCGAGCGGCATCTCAACGAGGTGCCGCCACTGGACGTGCTCGAAGGCTACGCGCCTTTCTGCAAGCTGCACGTCCATCGCAACTGGACATCGACGCGCTGCCTGGCCGCGCCGATCACCGAGGCCAACCGGCACCTGCTGCGTTCGGCGTACGAGGCGCGCAGTACCGGCGAGTTGCCGGTGCTGGTGCGCTGGTTCGAAGGGCTGGAGCCGCCGGTGGCCGACTACCTGGTGGTGATCCTGTACGACCGCGCGCAGCTGGCGAAGGAAGGCACCGTGATCGATGCCGACTTCGGCGTGGTGGGTTGCATGTACACCGCCGAACCGGTGGAAACGCCGATGGCTCCGATCACCATGATGCGCAACGCGCTCGGGGTGGAAGAGGGCGGTTCCGGCGTCCCGCTGGACCGCGAAGCCTACGCGCGCAGCGTGGCGTTCTGGGAGCGCCACGCCAACTGGCGGGGGTAGGCGCAACCTGACTGCGCCATCGCGGCGCCCGATTGCCCCGCGGTTGACCCGGGTCAAGGGCGTGCCCGGCGGTCGCCAGCACCATGCATGCACCGGATCCACCGGTGTACCGGAGAAAACACATGCAGTTCCAAGTGTCCGCCATCAATCCCGACGCCGGCGTGCTCGCCACCGCGCTGCGCCCCCTCGACCCGGACGCCCGGATCGCGCTCGACGCCGCCCGCGGCCGCCTGGAAGTGCTGACCGTCGCCACCGGTGCGCAGGTCCAGGACGTGCTGTCCACCCTGGGCTGGGCGGCCACCCCGCTGGACCAGGACGTGCACATCAGCGGCGGCAGCACCTGCTGCGGCCACTGCGGCTGAGGTTCCGCGCCCCCGCTTCGACGGGCGCGGCGCCGGGCGTTCAGTCGCAGCGCTGGCGCGCCATGCCGTTGACCGTGTCGGTCAGGGTCTGGTCATCCTCGGACAGGCTGAAGCTGTAGGTGACGTCGCGGGTCTCGCCTTCGCCGGTCACCTGCGCGGTGATCTCGATGTCATTGCCGCGGGTGTCGACCGCGGTGATGCCGCCGCTGCTCTCGTGGAAGGCGATGCGCGAAGCCTCGATGCTCAGTTCGCTCTCATGGCCTGGCGACGTGCAGGCGGTAGCGTCGGCGGCGTAATCGCCCTGGAAGCGCGCCGGTACGGATGCGGCGGGGGCCGTGTCTGCCGGCGCCGGTTCGGGTGTCGTGCCACCGGGCGCCGGGGCGGAGGCCGGTTCCGCGATATCCGGCGCGGCCGCGGTGCCGGCGTCATCGTCGGGGGCGGTGCAGCCGGCGGCCAGCAGGACGCCCAACGCAATCGTGGTGAGTTGGATGCTGGAAGAGCGCATGGGGGTGCTCCGTAGGTCATTTCGGGCAATGCCGGGCGCGTGCCCGGCATGCGTGCGAGATCCCGCCCGCGGCCTGTCGCCGGGGCGGGACGTTGCGCGGCAGGCCTTATCCGACCTGGATCGAGCCGCGCATCACCGCCCAGTGGCCCGGGAAGCTGCAGAAGAACTCGTACGGGCCGCTGCCCTGGATCGCACTGACCGGGAAGGTGACGGACGTGGTGCCGCCGCCGCCGACCAGTTCGGTATGGGCGATCACGCGTGCGTCGTCAGCCGGCACATAGTCGCCATCCACGCCCGCGCCCATGCCGGCGGCGGCGATCGCCTCGCGGTCGGACGCCTTGCTGACCACGACGTTGTGACCCATTGCCACCACCGGCATCTGGCCCGTGTGGTTGAGGGTGATGGTGAACTCGTTGCACGAGGACGGCACGGTGATCGAGCCGACGTTGAACTGCATGGCGTCGTTGCCTTCGATGACGGTGCTGCAGTTGTCGACCGTTGCCGCCGGCTTGTCGCTGCCGGCCGGGGTCGCCGCCGGCGTCGCCGACGTGCCGGCGTCGCTTCCGGGCGTTGTCGGCGTGGTGGCCGGGGTGCCGGCGGCTGTGTCCGTTGGCGTGGTGTCGGCGGGTGCGGTGTCCGACGGGGTCGCGGCCGGGGTCGCGTTATCGGCGGGGGTGGTGTCGTTGCCACAGGCCGCCAGGGCGAGGACGCAGGCGGCGGCGAGCAGGGAAAGCCGGGTGTTCACGGATGCAACCTCCTTCTTCGAATGTGGGCCACATGATTGGCCCGGCCCCCCGTATGCGGCGTGAAAGCTTCGTTGGCGCGGCGTCCGCTGTTGCTCAGTCCGCAGCAGGCCCGAGCACGTCCTGTGCGTCAACGATCTCCACGCCCTGCATCTGCCCCAGCAGGCTGTCGAACCACGGCTTGTGGGTGGCGCCGACGATCGACAGCACGCGCGCGCCGGGACGGGTGATGAACGTCGCGCGGATGTTGGCGACCATCCGCAGGTTTCGGGTTTCCCAGCCGCCGACGTACATCCGGCCGTACTGCTGCGGGGACGCGTGGCGCATGGCCGCGCCGAGATCGCTGTTGATCTGGTCGACGAGGTGGTCCGGGCTGTTGATGTAGCGGTACAGCCCCAGCATGTCGGCGCGTTCGATGAACGCCTGCTTGCGGCGATGCAGCGGTTCCTGCAGTGCGGCGTCGGCATCCCAGGCCTGCCGGATGGCGGTGGCATAGGCCTGGATATCGTTGCCGGGGATGTCGTAGCTGTCGCCGGTGTGATCGTCCGCCGGGTACACGCGCTGCAGGCCGAGCCGGGCGGCCAGGCGCGCGGCGATCCGGTAACTCTCACTGTGCTGCCCCATGGCGCGTTCCAGTTGCGCGACCAGCGCCTCGTCCAGGCCGTCCCCCGCATGGCGTGCGGTTTCAGGCAATTGCAGCCACTGGGTCAGCGCAGAGGCGTTGTCACCGGCGGCGAGGAACAGTGCGGCGAGGTGGCGGCGCTGGTCGTCGCGTGGCTCGGCCGGCCAATCGGACAAGGTGCGCTTCACCTCGGCAATCGCGGCAGGCACGTCCAAGCCGGTGGCCGCGCGTGCCGCGTCGGGGACCGTGCAATACGGTGCGATGCCTTCGGGGTCGTACACAGCGGGGTGGCGCGCCATCAGGTCGCAGCTTTCGCCGGGAATCGACTCGATGGTGATGATGTCGGGCTTGTACGCCGCCAGTCGGTCCAGCAACGGGTCGAGCGTCGCGGGGTCGAAGTCCTCCTGCAGCTCCAACAGATGCACGCTGCCCAGTACCAGCACCTTCGTCCGCGGGCCGGCCATGCCGTCGTCGAGGGTGGACAGGTCGACTGCAGCCTGCGCGCTGCCGGCAAGGGCCAGCCCGAGCGACAGGCAGAGCTTGGTGAGGGTCTTCCGCATGGCCTTGCTCCCTATGAAAAGGCGGCACTATCGCACGGTGTTTCCGTGGACCGGACGACCCCTGCGGGGAGGCGGATCCCGCGGCCGGTGCGGGTCGCAGTCCGGCGGTTCACCCGATCTGGACCGCGCTACGCCTAGCGTGGCCGCAACTGACCCGGGGCAATCGCATGGCCGACCGTGCCGCACGGAACTGATCGATGGGCGCCGGACTGATCCGCCCGAAGCCCGGCTGGCTGGCGGGGCTGGACCCCGCATCGCTGGGCTGGCAGGCACTGGCGTTGCTGGCCTGTGTGGCAGCGGCGTGGCTGGTCGGGCGGCGGTACCGTGCGTGGCAGCGCAGCCAGCTGGCGGAACAACCGCACTCGCAGCTGCGCCGGGTCGGCATCTCGTTCGGCTGCGCGCTGGTGTTTCCGGCAGTGGCGTCGGCGCTGCTGCTGGTGGCGTGGGCGGGGTTTACCGCGCTCGGCCTGCCCTCCGGGGTTCTGCGGGTGGCACTGGGGCTGGTGGTTGCGCTGGGGCTGGTGCGGCTGGTCGTGTTCCTGCTGTCCAATGCGCTGAAGCCGGGGCCGCTGCTGCGCGCATCGGAGAACCTGATCGTGGCGGTGGTCTGGGTTGGACTCGCGCTGTACCTGCTGGGCCTACTGCCGCTGGTGGTCCGCGCGCTGGACAGCGCGGCGATCATGGTCGGCGACACCCGTGTATCGGCATTGCTGGCAATTCGTGCGCTTGCGGTCGCGCTGCTCGTGCTGGTGCTCGCCGCGTGGCTGTCGAGGATGTCGGAGCGGAGGGTGATGGACTCCCCACACCTGTCGCCGAGTGCGCGGGTCGGCATCAGCAAGGTGATCAAGCTGGCGTTGATGGCGCTGGGCGTGGTGGTCGCGCTGCAAGTGGTCGGGCTTGACCTGTCCGCGCTGGCAGTCATTGGCGGCACCCTCGGGCTTGGCATCGGCCTGGGCCTGCAACGCATCGTCAGCAACTTCATCTCCGGCTTCATCCTGCTGGCCGACCGCTCGATCAAGCCCGGCGACGTGGTGACGGTGGAGGACCAGTCCGGCAGCCGCTACGGCTGGGTGCAGGAGTTGCGCGCGCGTTACGTGGTGATCCGTGACCGCGACGGCGTCGACACGTTGATGCCCAACGAGAACCTAATCATCAACCCGGTGGTCAACTGGAGCTACGGCGGCGAGAGCGTGCGGCTGAAGCTGCCGGTGCGTATCAGCTACGGCGACGACCCCGAGCAGGCGATGGCGCTGATGGAGCAGGCCGCCGACGGGCGCCAGCGGGTGCTCGCCGACCCGGCACCGGCCGCGCGGCTCATGGCGTTCGGCGAGAACGGCTTCGAGCTCGAGCTGCGGGTCTGGGTGGTCTCCCCGGAACAGGGTGTCAACAACGTGCGCTCGGAGATCAACCTGGCCATCTGGCGGGCCTTCCGCGCGCACGGCATCGCGGTACCGTTCCCCCAGCGCGAGGTGCGGCTGCTGGATGGAGGCAGGCTGGACGACGCCCGGGATCGTTCGCCATCGCCGTAAACCCGGCGCGCCGTGGTTGGCGGATCCCCGCATGGGCGCCATCATCGGCCCCTGCATCCAACCGGGACCCCCCACCCATGAGCGACATCCCCGCCTTCTATCCGATCGGCACCCCCGGCACGCCCTGGGGCGACGCAGAGCGCGACGCCTGGCGCACCGGCCAGCAGGTCAAGCGCAGCTACCGCGACGACGTGCTGGCCGTGGTGGAGCGCCTGCGCGACCGGTTCAACGTCCGCCAGTACGGCGAGCTGCACTACGGCGCCGACCATTACCCGCTGATGGCGCTCAAGAGCCGCGAGTGGGACGACCAGCTGCCGACGGTGCTGGTCACCGGCGGCGTCCACGGTTACGAAACCAGTGGCGTCCACGGCGCGCTGCAGTTCCTGGAGCGCGACGCCGGTGATTACGCCGGCCGGGTGAACCTGATCGTCGCCCCGTGCGTAAGCCCATGGGGATACGAGCGGATCCACCGCTGGAACATGCAGGCGGTCGACCCCAACCGCTCGTTCGTCGCCGACAGCCCGGCAGCCGAGGCGCGCGCGCTGATGGCACTGATGGAGCCGGTCGGCGACGTGCTGCTGCATATCGACCTGCACGAAACCACCGACACCGACGAGTCCGAGTTCCGCCCGGCGCTTGCGGCCCGCGACGGCAAGCCCAACGAGCCCGGCGAGATCCCCGACGGCTTCTACCTGGTGGGCGACAGCGAGAACCCGCAGCCCGAGTTCCAGCGCGCCATCATCGAGGCGGTCGGAAAGGTGACCCATATCGCCCCGGCCGATGCGCGCGGCGAGCTCATCGGCTCGCCGATGGTCGCGCCGGGCGTCATCAATTACCCGGTCAAGTCGCTGGGCCTGTGCGCCGGCGTCACCAACGCCCCGTACGTCACCACGACCGAGGTCTACCCCGACAGTCCGCGCGCGACGCCCCAGCAGTGCAACGACGCACAGGTGGCGGCGGTGCGGGCGGCGATCGACTTCGTGCTGGACCGCGGCGCCCGCTAGACGCGCCACTAACGGCGCCGCTGCTCTAGTCGTCGCAGGCATGGCTTGCGACGGGTGGACTTCTGGGCACGGCAACCGACGTGGTGGTGGTGACGCCGCAGGGCCTGTACTGCCCGGCCGGCGATTTCCACATCGATCCCTGGCGCCCCGTGCCGCGGGCGGTGATCACCCACGGGCACGGTGACCACGCGCGTGGCGGCATGGGCTGCTACCACGTGGTCGACGCCGGCCTGCCGATCCTGGAGTGGCGGCTCGGCGCGCAGGACTACCGCGTGCACGCGCATGGCGAGCGGTTCCAGGTGGGCGCGGCCACGGTGTCGTTCCATCCCGCCGGCCATGTGCTGGGCTCGACCCAGGTGCGCATCGAGGTGGGCGGCGAAACCTGGGTGCTGTCGGGCGATTTCAAGCGCGACCCGGACCCGACCTGCCTGCCGTTCGAGGTGGTGCCGTGCGACGTGTTCGTCACCGAGGCGACGTTCGGGCTGCCGGTGTACCGCTGGCCCGCGGCGGCGGACGTGGCCCGCGACATGGTGGCGTGGCGCGAGGAGTGCGCCGCCAACGGCGAAGCGGCGATCCTGTACTGCTACGCGCTGGGCAAGGCGCAGCGCGTGCTCGCCGAGCTGATGCACCACACCGACCGGCCGGCCTGGCTGCACGGCGCGATCGACGTCGGGGTTCAGGTGTATCGCGATGCCGGCATCCCGATGCTGGACACCCGCAAGGTCGCCGACGAGGCCCGCGGCGCCGATTTCGCAGGCGAACTGGTCATCGCACCGCCGTCGGCCGCGGGCAGCGCGTGGGTCCGCCGCTTCCGACGCGCACAGCAGGGCTTCGCGTCGGGCTGGATGCGCATCCGCGGCAACCGCCGCCGGCGCAACCTCGACCGCGGCTTCGTGGTGTCCGACCACGCCGACTGGCCGGCGCTGCTGCGCACCGTCCACGAGACCGGCGCCCGGCGCGTCATCGCCACCCACGGTGATACCGACGCACTGGTGCGGGTGCTGCGCGATTCCGGCTTGGATGCCGGCGTATTCCGCACCGATTACGGCGAGGACGACTGATGCGTCGCTTCGCCGCCCTTTACGAGCGCCTGGACCGCAGCACCGGCACCGGAGACAAGCGTGCCGCGCTGGTCGACTACTTCCGCGACGCGCCGCCGCGCGATGCCGCCTGGGCGCTGTGGCTGCTGGCTGGTGGCAAGGTCGGCGGCGCCCGCGCACGCATCGCATCGACCGGCGAACTGCGCGCCTGGATTGCCGAGGAGACCGGCAACCCGGATTGGCTGGTCGAGGCCAGCCACCACGCCGTCGGTGATCTTGCCGAAACGCTGGCGCTGTTGCTGGACGACCCGGCCGTCCCGGTCGAGGATGCCGGCCTGGCGGAGTGGATCGAGCAACGGCTGGTGCCGGTGGCCAATGCCGATCCGGAGGCGCGGCGTGCGGTGGTGGTGTCGGCGTGGCGGGGCCTGTGTTTCCGCGAGCGGCTGGCCTTCAACAAGCTGCTGACCGGTGCGCTGCGGGTGGGCGTATCGGCCGGGCTGGTGCAGAAGGCGCTGGCTGAGCTGTCGGGGCTGGACCTGGCCCTCATCGCGCAAAGGATGCTCGGGCGGTGGACGCCGTCCGAGGCATTCATGCGGTCGCTGCTGTCGCCCGATGCACAGCCCGGTGACGCGGAGTTGCCGTACCCGTTCTTCCTCGCGTCGCCGCTGGAGGGCGAGCCGCACGCGCTGGGCGAGGTGCACGACTGGCTGCTCGAGTGGAAATGGGACGGCATCCGGCTCCAGCTGATCCGTCGCGGCGCCGACATCGCGCTGTGGTCGCGCGGGGAGGAGCGCATGGACGGCCGCTTCCCCGAGATCGAGGCCGCCGCGGCCGAACTCCCGCACGACGCGGTGATCGATGGCGAGCTGCTGGCCTGGCAGGGCGAAGACGAGGCACCGATGCCGTTCTCGGCCCTGCAGACCCGCATCCAGCGGCTCAAGCCGGGGCCGAAGATCCTGGCGAGCGCGCCGGCACGCGTGCTGGCGTACGACCTGCTCGAGTTGAATGGCGAGGACCTGCGCGAGGTGCCCCTGGTCGACCGCCGCCAGCGGCTTGCGGCGTTGCTGCATGCCACCGCGCATCCGCTGCTGCGGCTATCGCCCGAGGTGCGGGTGCTGGACTGGTCGCAGGCCGCCACGCTGCGCGAGGAGGCCCGCGGCCGGGGCGTCGAGGGCCTGATGCTCAAGCGCCGCGACTCGCCGTACCGGCACGGCCGCAAGCGCGGTGACTGGTGGAAGTGGAAGGTCGACCCGCTGACGGTCGACGCGGTGCTGGTGTACGCGCAGTCGGGCTCGGGGCGACGCAGCACGCTGTACACCGACTACACCTTCGCGCTGTGGGACGGCGACGTGCTGGTGCCCGTCGCCAAGGCGTACTCCGGGCTGGACGACAAGGAGATCCTGCAGCTCGACCGCTGGATCCGCGCGAACACGGTGGAGCGGTTCGGGCCGGTCCGCTCGGTGGCGCCCGAGCATGTGTTCGAACTCGGCTTCGAGGGCGTGAATGTCTCGAAGCGGCACAAGTCGGGGGTGGCGGTGCGCTTCCCGCGGATCCTGCGCTGGCGCACCGACAAGCCCGCCTCCGAGGCCGACCGCGTCGACGCGCTGCGGGCACTGGCGCGGTGAACGCCTCCGGTTCGGACGCATCGGACGCATCGGGCGCGCCGGCTCCGCGATCGCGCAGACGGACCGCTGACGCGCCGCTGCTGGACTGGTTCGACACCCGCGGGTGGCGGCCGGCGCCGTTCCAGCGCGAGGCCTGGCGCCGCTACTTGGCCGGTGAGCACGGGCTGCTGGTCACGCCCACCGGCAGCGGCAAGACGCTCGCAGCGCTCGGCGGCCCGTTGCTGCAGGCGCTGAAACTCGGTGACGCCGCCGCCACCCGGAAGCGCGGTGTGGCCCAGGCCCCGCGGTTGCGGCTGCTGTGGATCACCCCGCTGCGCGCGCTGGCGACCGACACCGTACGGGCGATGCAGGAGCCCATCGCCGCGCTGGGGGTGCCGTGGACGGTCGCGATGCGGACCGGCGACGCCAGTGCGCGCGATCGAAGGCTCGCCCGCAAGGGACTGTCGGACGTGCTGGTGACCACGCCCGAGTCATTCGCGCTGATGCTGTCCTACCCGGACGCGCCGCAGCTGCTTGCGGGCGTGCGTGGCGTGGTGGTGGACGAGTGGCACGAGTTGCTCGGCAACAAGCGCGGCGTGCTGCTGCAGCTGTGCCTGGCCCGGTTGCGTGCGCTGGTGCCGGCAGCGCCGCTGTGGGGCCTGTCGGCCACGCTCGGCAACCTGGCCGAGGCGCGCGACGTGCTGCTGCCGCATGCGCCGGATGCCGCCATCGTCGCCGCGCCACGGCGCCGGCGGATGACGCTGGAGACCCTGCTGCCGGAGGAGGGCGAGCGGTTCCCATGGGCCGGGCACCTGGGCCTGTCGCAGCTGCAGCGCGTCGCCGCGGTGCTGCAGCGGGCGCGCTCCAGCCTGTTGTTCACCAACACCCGCTCGCAGGCCGAACTGTGGCATCGCGCATTGCAGTCGGTCTGGCTGGACGATCCGGCCACGCTGGCGCTGCACCACGGCTCGCTCGACGCATCGCTGCGGGCCGCGGCCGAGGCCGGCCTCCGCGATGGCAGCGTGCGCTGCGTGGTCGCCACCTCGAGCCTGGACCTGGGCGTGGATTTCCCGGCGGTCGACCAGGTGTTGCAGGTCGGCAGCCCCAAGGGCATGGCCCGCCTGCTGCAGCGCGGCGGTCGCGCCCGGCACCGGCCGGGTGAGGCGGGGCACGTGGTCTGCGTGCCGACCCACGCGCTGGAACTGGCCGAGTACGCCGCCGCCCGGGAGGCACTGGCGCACGGGCGCATCGAATCGCGGCCGCCGCCACGGCTGTCGCTGGACGTGCTGGCGCAGCACTGCGTCACCCTCGCACTCGGCGGCGGCTTCGACCCCGACGACCTGTTGGCCGAGGTCCGCGGCACCCATGCATTTGCAGGGTTGCCCGATGCTGCGTGGTCGGCGGTGCTGGACTTCATCGTGCGCGGCGGCAGCGCGCTGGAGAGCTACCCCGACTACCGCCGCGTGGTTCGCGACGACGACGGCCGCTTCCGCGTGCACGACCGCCGCGTCGCGTTCCGCCACCGCCTGTCGATCGGCACCATCACCAGCGACGGCAGCGTGCAGGTGCGCTACATGAAAGGCGGCTACCTGGGCGCCGTCGAGGAGGCCTTCATCGGACGGTTGCGGCCGCGCGACCGGTTCCAGTTCGCCGGTCGCACGCTCGAGCTGGTGCAGTTGCGCGACATGACCGCGTACGTGCGCATCGCCAAGCGTGCCGACGGCCGCGTGCCGCGCTGGCAGGGCGGGCGCATGCCGCTGTCGAGCGAGTTGGGCGCGGAGGTCGAGGCGATCCTGGCCGCGCCCGTGACCCGCCCCGAGATGCGTGCGTTGTCGCCGTTGCTCGACCTGCAGGAGAGCCTGAGCGAACTGCCCACGCCGGCCACGCTGCTGGTGGAGGCGGTCAAGACGCGCCAGGGCTGGCACACCTTCGTGTTTCCGTTCGCCGGCCGTGCGGTGCACGAAGGGCTGGCGGCCCTGCTGGCCCTGCGCTGGGGCCGCGAGGCGCCCAATACCTTCGGTTGGGCGGTGAACGATTACGGCCTCGTGCTCACCGCGCAGGCGCTGGCCTGGCCGGACCCGCCGCTGATGCAGCGGTTGCTGTCGCCCGAGGGGCTGATGGACGATCTACGCGACAGCCTCAACCTGGCCGAGCTTGCGCGCCGGCAGTTCCGCGAGATCGCGCGCGTGGCCGGGCTGCTGCCGCCCTCGCTACCCGGCCGGGCACCGCGCTCGCTGCGGCAGCTTCAGGCGTCCAGCAGCCTGCTGTTCGACGTGTTGCGCCAACACGACCCCGGTCACGTGCTGTTGGCCCAGGCCGAGCGCGAGGTGCTGGAGGCGCAGCTCGAGGTCCAGCGCCTGCGCGAGGTGCTCGAGCGCTGCGGCCGGCGGGTGCTCGCCCTGCACCGGCCCCCCAGCCTGACGCCGCTGGCGTTCCCGCTGTGGGCCGAGGCGATCCGTGGCCAGCTCAGCACCGAGGACTGGCGCACCCGGGTGTCGCGTGCCGCGGCGCAACTGGAGCAACGGCATGGCCGCGGCGCTTGAGTTGCTGCTCGGCGGCGAACCGGTCCGCGTGCTGGCCGACCGCGCCCTGTTCTGGCCCGCGCGCCGGCGGCTGCTGGTCGCCGACCTGCACCTGGGCAAGGGCAACATCCTGCGCGCGGCCGGCATCGCGGTGCCCAGCGGCGGCACCGTGCTCGACCTCTCCCGGCTGGACGCGTTGCTCGCCGACACCGGCGCCGCCGAGCTGTGGGTGCTGGGCGACTTCCTGCACGGCGCACGCCACGCCGACGTCGAACGCGCATGGCGGTCGTTACTTGAGCGGCACTCCCGGGTGGCCGTCGCGGTGGTCGCCGGCAACCACGACCGTGCGATGAATGCGGACGCGCTCGGTGTGGAGTTGTTGCCGGCCGACGTGCGCGACGGTCCGTTCCGGTTCCGCCACCTGCCGCTCGCTGCCCAGTTTGCAGGTGACGCCCACGTACTGTGCGGCCACCTGCATCCGGTGGTGGGCCTGCCCGGGCTGCCCGGACGCTACCCGGCGTTCCGGCTCGACGCGGGGCAGACGGTACTGCCGGCGTTCTCTGTGTTCACCGGCGGGATGCGGATCGACGCCGACGACCCGCGCTGGATCGCGTGCGCCCGCGGCGAACTCGTCGCCAACTGGCGTTGAGCCCACCGCCGTGCCGCCGCGACCACGGGGCGGCGCCGGTAAGATGGGGCGCCATCCAAACCGGAGCCGAGCATGCCCCCAGCCACCCCTGGTGCCGCGCGCGATCCCATCCAGAACCAGTTCGACATCAGCGGGCTCGACCTGCCGGACATCCTCGGCACCATCAACGACGAGGTCCGTGAGCGTTTCGGCGAGGGCAAGCCGGCGGACTACATCGACGCGCTGGCCAACGTGCCGCTGGACCGCTTCGGCATGGCGCTGGTAACCCGCGACGGCGACGTGCATGAAGTGGGTGACGCGCGCGAAGCATTCTCGATCCAGAGCATCTCCAAGGTGCACACCGTGACGATGGCGCTCGATGCACTCGGCGACGACCTCTGGGAGCGGGTGGACCGCGAACCCTCCGGCGACCCGTTCAACTCGCTGATCCAGCTGGAGTACGAGAAAGGCATCCCGCGCAATCCCTTCATGAATGCCGGCGCGCTGGTGGTGGCCGACGTGCTGCTGTCGGCGCACGAGCGGCCCGAGCAGGCGTTGGTCGACTTCGTCCGGGCCCGCGCCGGCCGCGTCGACATCGGCGCTGACGACGTCGTCGCCAAGTCCGAGCGCGAGAGCGGCTACCGCAACATCGCCACGGCCAACTTCATCCGCAGCTACGGCAACATCCACAACGCCGTCGACGACGTGCTGGACTTCTATTTCCTGCAGTGCTCGCTGTCGATGAACTGCGTGGACCTGGCCCGCAGCATGCAGTTCCTGGCCTGTGGCGGGTACTGCGGGGTGTCGGGGCAGCAGGTCGTCAGCGCGCAGATGTCGACCCGGATCAACTCGCTGATGATGACCGCCGGCACCTACGACGCCGCCGGCGACTTCGCCTACTACGTCGGGCTGCCCGCCAAGAGCGGGGTGGGTGGCGGCATCGTCGCGGTGGTGCCACATGTCATGAGCCTGTGCGTCTGGTACCCGGGCCTGGACGAGAAGGGCAACTCGGCGCTGGGCAAGTACGCCTTGCACCGCTTCACCCAGCTGACCGGCTTGTCGGTGTTCTGAGCAGCGGTGGCATAGTTCGGCCCGCCTTCGCTTCGGTCACCGCATCGAGCCCGCCATGAACCGACATTCCAGAGCACTGCTCGCCGCCATGTTCGCGTTGCTGGTGCTCGCCGGTTGCGCCACCGCGCCGACGCCCCCCGGCCCGGCGCCTGAAGCGGTACGTGCCGACATCGTCCGGCGGATGCCGGCCCGCATCGATGACCGTGCCGGCTGGGCGGCAGACATCCAGACCGCATTCGCGGCGCAGGGCATCGACCCGATCGAAGAGAACATCTGCGCGACGCTTGCGGTGATCGAGCAGGAGTCCGGCTACAAGGCCGACCCGCCGGTGGCCAACCTGCCGGCGGTTGCGCGCGGGGAAATCGAGCGGCGCGCGGCGGCGCTGCACGTGCCAGGCTTCATGGTCACCGCGGCGCTGAAGCTGCGTTCCACCGATGGCCGCAGCTACGAGGAGCGGCTGCGCACCGTACGCACCGAGCGCGAGCTCAGCCAGCTCTACGAGGACCTGACCGGCCGCGTGCCCCTGGGCGAGCGGCTGTTCGACGGCTACAACCCGGTGCAGACCGGCGGGCCGATGCAGGTTTCCATCCCGTTCGCCGAGCAGCATGCCGACGACTACCCCTACCGGTACGACGGCAGCATCCGCGACGAGGTGTTCAGCCGCCGCGGTGGGCTTTATTTCGGCATCGCGCACCTGCTCGGGTACGCCACGCCGTACACCCGCAAGGTGCACCGTTTTGCCGACTTCAACGCCGGGTGGTATGCCAGCCGCAACGCGGCGTTCCAGAACGCGGTGGCGGTGGCGACGGGTCGCACCCTGGCGCTGGATGGCGACCTGCTCGCGCCGGGAGCGCCGCTTGATCGACCGGGCGAGACCGAGCGAGCGGTGCGCGCCCTGGGCGGAGAGCTGGGGATGGATGACCAGTCGATACGCGCGGCGCTCGGCCGCGGCGACCGGCTCGACTTCAACGAGTCGGCCCTGTTCCGCCAGGTGTTCGCATTGGCCGAGGCGCGAGCGGGCAGGGCGCTGCCGCGGGAGATGATCCCCGGGATCACGCTGGACAGCCCGAAGATCACGCGCGAGCTCACCACCGGCTGGTTCGCCACCCGCGTCGACGCGCGGTACCGGGTGTGCATGGCCCGCTGACGGCGGGCCGGTGGGATACAGCGGGCCACCTTCGGCACTGCCGCGCGGAGCCGCGCGGCCTGATAATGGGCGCCGTCCCCCGAGCGGCATCCCCCATGTCCGATGGCATTTCCAACACGCCGGCGGCCGCGGTGGCGTCCGGTGCTTCCGGCCACCTGGAGCCGCGCGTACTGATTCCGCTGGCACTGCTCACGCTTTACGTGGTGTGGGGGTCGACCTACCTCGGTATCCGCTTCGCGCTTGAGAGCTACCCGCCGTTCCTGCTGGCCGGCGTGCGCTTCCTGGCGGCGGGCGTGTTGCTGTACGGGTTCCTGCGCTGGCGCGGCCACGCGGCACCGACGCGGCTGCAATGGCGCAATGCCGCCTTCACCGGCCTGCTGCTGCTCGGGATGGGCAACGGCCTGGTGTGTTTCGCCGAGGAACGCGTCAGCTCGGGCATCGCCGCGGTCGCGGTGTCGAGCATGCCGCTGTTCGCGGCGGCCTTCGGCGGGCTGTACGGCCACTGGCCGTCGCGCCGCGAGGCGGTCGGGCTGCTGGTCGGGTTTGCCGGCGTCATCGTGCTCAACCTCGGCAGCGGGCTGTCGGGCGAGCGCATCGGCGCGATCGCTTTGCTGACCGCGGCGGCGGCATGGGCCTTCGGCTCGGTCTGGAGCAAGCGCCAGGACATGCCGGCCGGGCCGATGAACACCGCCGCTCAGATGCTGTGCGCCTCGGTCGCGCTGCTGCTGATCGGGTTCGGCACCGGCGAGGCGCTGCCGGCGTCGCCGACCATGAAATCGACGCTCGCGCTGGTGTACCTCGCTTTGTTCGGCTCGATCCTCGCGTTCAGCGCGTACCTCTACGTGCTCAAGCACGCGCGCCCGGCAGTGGCGACCAGCTATGCCTACGTGAACCCGCCGGTGGCGGTGCTGTTTGGCGTGTTGCTGGCCGGCGAAGTCGTCGGCCCGTGGGACATGCTGGGCATGGTGATCATCCTCGCCGGCGTGGCGGTGATCACGCTGGGCGGTCGCGCGTCACGGCGTGCAGCGCGTGCGCGCACGGCCGGCCCTCAGCCCGACGTGAACGCGTAGATCCGCGCACCGCCTTCCGGGAAGGTGATCTCGAACCGGCGCTCGTCACTGCCGTCGCGCAGGCGGGTGAGCTGGTACAGCCGGTCCGCGTCCAGGGTGCCATGGCCCTGCGCATCGACGTCGCTGCCGGCGTCGGCGCCGGGAGCGGCGCCATCGAGCGTGACCCGGAACCGGACCGGCCGGTCGCCTGCGATGGGTGCCATCACCAGGTGCAGGTCACGGCCGCGGAACCGCATCACGACGCTGCCGCCCGGACGCTCCAGCCGGGCGTGCTCGGCCGTCACCGTCCAGCGTCCCTGCAACGCCCACTGGTGCAGCGCCAGCGGCTCCGGAGCGCGGTAGTCCGTCGCCACGCCGCGGACAAGCTCGCCACCGGCGAAGCGCTCGGCGCGGGCGTGGCCCAGGTAGGTCTCCGGCGTGCGCGTGTAATCGGTCGAGGCCGGCGCCCCCGCGTTACGACCGTCGCCGCTGACATAGCCGCCGGGCAGGCCGGTCGCGCCGGCGTCGGCCAGCAACCGGCGGATCACGTCCTCGCTGCGCTCGTATTCGCCTTCGCCGAAGTGGTGGTAGCGGATGCGGCCCTGCGCATCCACGAAGTAGTGCGCGGGCCAGTAGCGGTTGTCGAAGGCGCGCCAGATCGCGTAGTCGTTGTCGAGCGCGACCGGATGCTCGATGCCGAGCGACTCGATTGCGCGGGCAACGTTACCGGGGGTCTTCTCGAACGCGAACTCCGGCGTGTGCACGCCCAGCACCACCAGCCCGTGGTCGCGGTACTTGGCAGCCCAGTCGCTCACATAGGGCAGGGCGCGCAGGCAGTTGATGCAGGAGTACGTCCAGAAGTCGACCAGCACCACTCGGCCGCGCAACCCTGCACGGGTCAGCGGCGGGCTGTTGAACCAGCCGGTGGCGCCATCCAGCGGGGGCATCCAGCCTTCCACCGGCAACGGCACGCCGGTCTGCGGCACCGGCGAGGGCGGCGCCGGATCGTCGGCGAACGCGTCGACCAGCCGTTGCTCGATGCGCGCGGTGCTGGCCAGCGACAGCCGTGTCAACAGGCCCGTGTCGAGACCGAGCGCGATGGCCGCCACGCCCGCCAGCACCAGCACGCCGAGCGCACGGCGCAGCCATTCACCGATTCCGAGGGCACGCTTCATGGACGCGAGGAACCGGCCGCCGAGCACCAGCGCCAGCGCGAGTGACGTCGCCGCGCCGGCGGAAAAGGCGAGCAGCAGCACGGTGGTGGTGACGCTGGCGCCCTGCAGCGCGGCGGTCGTCAGCACCAGGCCGAGGATGGGCCCCGCGCAGGGCGCCCACAGCAGTCCGGTGGCCACCCCGAGCCCGGCCGCCGACCAGGGCGACCCGCCGTCCGCGTGCCGCGGCCACCGCCCACCAAGCGCGACGAAGGGCCGCGCCAGCACTTCGGCCAGGCGCGGCCACAGCAACGCCAACCCCATCAATGCCAGCACCGCCATGGCCAGCCAGCGTCCGCCTTGGTTGAGCTGGATCGCCCAATGGCCACCGACGGCGGCCAGTGTCGCCACAAGCGCGAATGTCAGGCCCATGCCGGCGAGCAGCGGCAGGCCCTCGCGAGCGAACGGCCGGTCGGCCCGGGCGAACACGAATGGCAGCACCGGCAGGATGCAGGGGCTAATGATGGTCAGCACGCCGCCGAGGTAGGCAAGGATCAGCACGAACATGGCGTGGCCATGATGCGCCCGTCGGGATGCGCCTGCGCGTCAGCTCGTCCGTGGTGCCCGGGCGTGCCCAGGCGTGTCCGGGCCGCCGAGCGAGATGGCCAGTTGCGCGTGCGCTTTCCGCATGGCCGCGAGTTCGTCGTGGCCTTCGGTCACCTCGAACGGCCGGCCGAGCATGGCCAGCGTCGCCAGCAAGGCATCCGGCGTGCCGGCGCCCACGTGGAGCAGGGCGCTGCGGTCGGTCTCGGCGACCAGCACGCCGCACCACGCGGGTACTGCGTCCGCGAGCTCGTCGGCACGCCCCAGCAGCCGTACGGTCACGCGGTGCTCGAACGGCGACCAGGCGACCGCCCGCCGGATGTGCTCGATGAAATCCAGGTCCTGGCGCGGCACGAACGTTGCGCCGGTATCGACCAGCGCCTCGATGCGGTCGGCACGGTAGGTTCGCCAGTCGCCGCGGTCGGTGTCCCAGCCCACCAGGTACCAGCGCCGCCCATAGCTGATCAGGCGCGCGGGCTCGACATGGCGGTCGGCTTCGAGGCCGTCGTGCCTGCGGTAACGGAACCGCACGCGGCGGGAATCGCGGCAGGCGGCGGCGATCGCGGCCAGCACGCCGGCATCGGCCAATGGCTGGGCAACGTCCAGCGACAGGGTGACGTCGTGCAGCGCGGTCGCGCGGCGACGCAGCCGCGCCGGCAGCCACTGGTCGAGCTTGGCGAGCAGCTCGCGCGCCGGGGTTTCGATGCCGGCGACGGTGGCGGTGGCTGCACGCAGCGCCACCGCGAGCGTGACCGCCTCGGTGTCGTCGAACATCAGCGGCGGCAGATTGGCACCGGCACCCAGTGCGTAGCCGCCGCCGCGGCCGGACGATGCCTGCACCGGGTAGCCGAGGGTGCGCAGGCGGTCGACGTCGCGGCGCAACGTACGCGCGTCCACCTCCAGGCGCTCGGCCAACTCCGGGCCGGACCATTGGCGACGGGCCTGCAGCAGCGCGGCAAGGCGGAGCAGTCGGGCGGACGTGGAAATCACGGAGTGGCCCGGTCGTGAAAACGCCGAGGTTATCGAGGGCGGTAGATGACCGCAAAGGCCGGTAGCCTCCGTCCTGCGCAGTCCCCATCCACCCACGCAAGGAGCATCCCCATGTCCAGCAAGCCAACACTCACGCTCTACCACCACCCGCATTCGCGCTCGGCCGGCGTGCGCGTGATGCTCGAGGAACTCGGTGTCGACCACCGGATCGAGCTGGTGGACCTGCAGGCCGGCGAACAGCGTCGCCCCGAGTTCCTCGCGCTCAACCCGCTCGGCAAGCTGCCCACGCTGGTTGACGGCGACAGCGTGGTCACCGAGCAGGTCGCGGTCTACCTGCACCTGGCCGACCGCTTCCCCGAAGCAGGGCTCGCGCCGGCGATCGGCGACCCGGCGCGCGGCGCGTACCTGCGCTGGATAGTCTATTACGCGTCGTGCTTCGAGCCGGCGGTGGTCGACCGCTCGCAGAAGCACGAGCCGGCCGAACCGATGATGTCGCCGTACCGTGATTTCAACTCGATGCTGGCCGCGCTCGAAGCGCAGCTCGCCAAGGGGCCGTGGGTGCTGGGCGAGCGCTTCAGCGCCGCCGACGTGCTGTGGGGCACCGCGCTGCGCTGGACCACCCAGTTCGGGCTGGTGCCGAAGACGCCGGTGATCGAGGCGTACATCGCACGCGCCACCGCGCGCCCGGCATTCCTGCGCGCTGCGGAAAAGGATGCCGAACTTCTGGCGACGGTATAGCCGGTCGCCGGCCCGCCTCGGGTCGCAGGACATCCCGGTCCCCTGTAGGAGCGGCTTCAGCCGCGATCCGTTCCCCAAAACGAAAGCGCCCGCCGCAGTCCCCCGCGGCGGGCGCCACGCATCGAGATGTCGGCAGCGTTACGCCGCCTTCTGCCGCGCCTTCGTCCCCATCAGGTGGCCGAACAGGTCCTTCGGGTCGGCCATCACCGGAACGATGTCGGTCTTGCTGCCCAGCTTCAGCTCATGGGCCAGGTCACGCACCAGCCGCAGCGCCGAGTAGTCCTCGAGCGCGAAGCCGACCGAGTCGAACAGGGTCACTTCGTCGGCGGTGGTGCGGCCCTCGGCCTCGCCGGCGATCACGCGCCAGAACTCGGTCGCCGTGAAGTCCGCGCTCATGTGCTGCAGCTCGCCCTCGATCCGGCTCTGCGGCTCGAACTCGACGTAAGTCTTCGTGTTGGCCGCGGTCAGAATGGCCGGGTCAAGCTCGGTCTTGCCCGGGCAGTCGCCGCCGACGGCGTTGATGTGCATGCCCGGCTCGATCATGTCGGCGCTGAGGATGGTGGCGTTCTTCTTGTCGGCGGTGACGGTGGTGACGATGTCGGCACCGCGCACGGCTTCGCGGGTGTCGGCGGCGCGCACCACGCGCAGCTTCGGCGCGGCCTCGGCGAGGTTGGCGGCCAGCTTGTCGGTGGCGGCCGGGTCGACGTCGTACAGGCGCACTTCCTCGATGTCGAGCATGTGGTGGAAGGCCAGCGCCTGGAACTCGCTCTGGGCGCCGTTGCCGATCAGCGCCATCACCTTGGCGTCCTTACGGGCCAGCTTCTTCGCGGCCATGATCGAGGTCGCCGCGGTGCGGATGGCGGTGGTCATGGTCAGTTCGCTGAGCACGGTCGGCATGCCGGTTTCGACGTCGGCCAGGGCGCCGAACGCCATCACCGTCGACAGGCCGTGCCGGTAGTTGCTGGGGTGGCCGTTGACGAACTTGAAGCTGTACTCCCTGTCGTCGGCAACCGGCATCAGCTCGATCACGCCGACGTCGGAGTGGGCGGCGGTGCGGGCGGTCTTGTCGAAGTCGTTCCAGCGGGCGAAGTCCGCCTCGAGGTAGTCCACCAGGCGCGAGAACATCTGCGGCAGGCCGTGGGTGGAAACGATCCTGGCAACGTCGTGGGTGGTCAGCAGAGTGGTCATGTCGGGCTCCTTTTCGATGCATCGACGCCGTCCGGCGCCGGGATGCATCCATTGTCCGGGCCCCGGCGTCAGCGCGAAACGGCAACTTTGCGGCGAAATCGCCAGCAAGATGGCAAAGTGCTATGACCTGCTGACGGATTGCTCGAATGGACGACCTCGACCACCGCCTGATCGCCGCGCTGCGCCACGACGCCCGCGCACCCGTCGCCAGCCTGGCGCAGTCCTTGGGCGTCTCGCGCGGGACCATCACCAACCGAATGGCGCGGCTTGAGCGCGACGGGGTGATCACCGGCTACACCGTGCGCCTGCGCCCCGATGCCGCGCCCGACGAGATCCGCGCGTGGACCAGCCTCGCGGTCAAGGGCAACCAGCATTCGGTGATCCGCGCGCTGCTGGGCGAGCCCGGCGTGGCCGAGCTGCACGACACCAACGGCCGATGGGACCTGGTCGCCGAGCTGCGCGTGGCCGACCTGGCCGAGCTGTCCAAGGTGCTGGAGCGCATCCGCGGCATCCCCGGCATCAGCGGCAGCGAGACCAGCGTCCACCTGCAGACGTTCCGGGGCTAGGCGGGACGCCCGACGGAGCGCGCCTAGTCGTCGAGCTTTTCCACCGCCGCCAGCATCTCCCGCACATGGCGGCTGGGGTTCATGTCGGTGTAGGCCGCGACGATCGTGCCGTCGGGCGCGATCGCATAGGACGTGCGGCTGGCCCATTCGGGCTTGTTGTCGAGCACGGCTTCGTATTCGCCGGCGATCCGCGCGCCCGGGTCGGCCGCGACCGGGAACTTGCCGGCACACGTGCTGGTGTCGTTGGAGAACGCCGCCAGCTGGTCGACGTTGCCTGCGGTCACCCCGATCACGCTGGCCCCGTGCGCCGCGAAGTCCTCGATCGCCCGCGAGAACAGCGACGCCTCCAGGTTGCAGCCGGGCGTGTTGGCCGCGGGGAAGAAGTACACGACCACCGGGCCTTGCTCCAGCGCCTCGGCGAGTTCGAACGTGAACCCTTCTCCCGCCAGATAGGCGTCGGCGGTGAACGCCGGGGCGGCGTCGCCGGCCTTGAGTTCGGCCTGGGCGGGGAAGGCGAGGGCGACGGCGCAGGCGGCGCCGAGCAGCGCGGGCATCAGGGTCTTCATGGCATCGCTCCGGCAGATGGCAGGGGACAGCGGCAGGCGCCTGCGGTGCAGGGCCGGCCTGCCATCGTACGCCCGCCAACGCGTACCGCCGCTCTCCTCCACACGCGGGCGGCCGGGACGGTGCGCTAAGGTCCGGACTCCCTCAACGGCACGGACACCACCATGCAGATCAACGACATCATTGCCCAGACCGGCGGCCTGTCCTCGATGGCCCGCGAACTGGGGATCAGCGAGCAGCAGGCCGCAACCGGCGCGTCCGCGCTGCTGCCGGCCATCATGGGGGGATTCCGCAAGCAGGCGCAGCGCGGCAGTGGCGGCGCGGGACTGGCCGGCCTGCTCGGCCAGCTTGGTGGAGGCAGCCTGCTCGAGGAGGTGCTCTCGCCGCAGCCGACCCCGGTCGGGCATGGCAACAACGTTCTGGGCGAGATCTTCGGCTCCAAGGACGTCAGCCGCGCCGTCGCGCAGGACGCCTCGGCCCGCACCGGCCTGGATTCCTCCTTGCTCAGGAAGATGCTGCCGATGCTGGCCATGCTCGCCGCCGGCTACATGGCCCGCCAGAACGCGGGCGCCGCCGGGGCGCAGCAGGGCGGTGGCCTGGGTGGGTTGCTCGGCGGGCTGATGGGCGGCAGCGGAGGCGCTGCGGGGACCGCC
>NZ_JBJXHK010000013.1:0-47295 GCF_046638635.1 Lysobacter zhanggongensis | reverse complement strand
CGGCCACGGCGGACACGGGGCGGGCCCGCGCAAGCCCTTCAAGCCGCGCCCGCGCTGACCGCACTCAGCGCCCTGCGGGTTTCGAAGCTCCGCGGCCGCCCATCCAGCGGGTCGGCAAACGCCAGCCCGCTTGCGAGCAATTGCAGCGGGCGCAGGAAGTCATCCGGGGCCTGCGGGCACAGCGACGGGTAGTAGCGGTCGCCCTCGATCGGCGCCCCCAGCGCCGCCATGTGCACCCGCAGCTGGTGCTTGCGGCCGGTCACCGGTTCCAGCGCGTAGCGCCACAACGGTCCTGCGCGATCGAGCACGTCGATGCGGCTCTCGCTGTTGTGCTCGCCGTCGACTTCGTGCATGCGGAAGAACGGCTCGCCAAGTTCGAGCCGGCTGCGTCGGACATGCGGAAAGGCGAGTTCCGGCAACGGTGGTGCAATCGCCTCGTAACGTTTGACGATCCGGCGCTCGCGGAACAGCGCCTGGTAGGTATCCCGCGTGGCCGGTTCGGCGGAGAAGAGCACAAGCCCTGCCGTCCCCCGGTCGATCCGGTGCAGCGGCACCAGCCCGGGATTGCCCAGATGCTTGACCATGCGCGCCAGCAGCGTCTGGTCGACATACCCACCCGCCGGCACCACCGGCAGGAAGTGCGGCTTGTCGACCACCACCAGGTGCTCGTCAACGTGCAGGACCGCCGCCTCGAACGGGATGACCGGCTCCTGCTCCACCTCACGGAAGTAGCGCACTTCGGCACCGACCACGTACGGCGAGTCGGCCGCCAGTGGCTGGCCCCGCACATCCTGCACGCGCCCGCGGCGGAAACGCGACTGCCATTGCTCGCGGCCGACCTGCGGGAAGCGCGAGCACAGCCCGTCCAGCAGCGTGGTCCACCGGCCGGGCGGCAACTGCAGGCGGCTGGGCGGCGGCGTGGCTGAAGTGCGGGTGAGCGGGGACGGCATGGGCGGCAAAGTACCGCACCAGGCGCCGGCGGGCGTGCTAGCCTCGCCGCTCGAAGGGGAGTAGCTCCCGATCGCCACGGCCGTCAATACGAGCACCCGCTCCGGTCCGGCGGCACCTTCCAGGGTGTGAGCAAGACCTTCGCGAACCCACGCCGGCAACCGCCGGCGTGTTTGCCCTTTCGCGAAGGAAAAACCCATGGAAGCACTGGCGAACCCGGAAATCTGGATCGCACTCGCGACGCTGACGGCGCTCGAACTCGTCCTCGGCATCGACAACATCATCTTCATCTCGATCCTCGCAGGCAGGCTGCCCGAAGCGCAGCGTGACCGCGCCCGCAAGCTCGGCATCCTCGGCGCCGCGGTCACACGCCTGGGCCTGCTGTTCATGATTGCGTGGATCATCGGGCTGACCGCGCCGCTGTTCTCGCTGTTCGGCCAGGCGTTCTCGTGGCGCGACCTGATCCTGATCGGTGGCGGCCTGTTCCTCATCGGCAAGGCGACCCACGAGATCCACCAGAAACTCGAAGGCGCCTCCGAGCAGGTCGCCCCCGGTGCGGCCACCAGCTTCATGGCGGTCATCGCCCAGATCATGGTGCTGGATATCGTGTTTTCGTTGGACTCGATCATCACCGCGGTCGGCATGGTCGACGAGCGCTGGGTGATGGTCACCGCCATCGTCGCCTCGATCGTCTTCATGCTCGCCTTCGCGCGACCCATCAGCGAGTTCGTCGAACGGCATCCGACGGTCAAGGTGCTGGCGCTGAGCTTCCTGATAATGATCGGGCTGGTGCTGATCGCCGACGGGTTCGGCCTGCATATCCCGAAGGGTTACGTGTACGCGGCGATGGCGTTCTCGGTGTTCGTGGAGATGATCAACCTGTGGATCCGCCGCCGCGAGCGCCAGGGCCCGCCGGTGAAGCTGCACGAGAAGTACGTCGAGGGCGCCGGGGCCCCTCCGGGAGCCGATGCGGGGCGTTGACCCCGTCGCAGCACACTGCGTTTACGTCCCCGCCGGCAAGCTCCGATGGATCCCCCACGGAGCATTGCGATGGCGTCGAAAGACCAGAACGGGGGCGGCAGCGCCCCCAAGGGCCAGGCCGGTGAGCTGCACCAGCAGGCCGGCGACGGGCACCCGGTACTGACCACCAACCAGGGCGTGCCGGTTGCCGACAACCAGAACTCGCTACGCGCGCATGACCGCGGTCCGACGCTGCTCGAGGACTTCATCTCCCGCGAGAAGCTGACCCACTTCGACCACGAGCGCATCCCCGAGCGCGTGGTCCACGCCCGCGGTACCGGCGCGCACGGCTATTTCGAGCTGACCGAATCGCTTGCCCAATACACCACTGCCCGGCTTTTCACCGAGGTCGGCGAGCGCACCCCGGTGTTCTGCCGGCTGTCCACGGTGGTCGGCAACAAGGGTTCGATGGACACGCCGCGCGATGCACGCGGGTTCGCCACCAAGTTCTACACAAAGGACGGCAACTACGACCTGGTCGGCAACAACATGCCGGTGTTCTTCATCCAGGACGCGATCAAATTCCCCGACCTGGTGCACGCGGTGAAGCCCGAGCCCGACCGCGGCTTCCCGCAGGCGAGCGGTGCCCATGACACGTTCTGGGACTTCATCTCGCTGATGCCCGAATCGATGCACATGATCATGTGGCTGATGAGCGACCGCGCGATCCCGCGCTCGCTGGCCATGATGGAGGGCTTCGGCATCCACAGCTTCCGCTTCCTCGATGCGGAAGGACGCGCCACGTTCGTCAAGTTCCACTGGAAGCCGCGGCTGGGCATGCAGTCGCTGGTGTGGGACGAAGCGGTGAAGATCGCCGGCGCCGACAACGACTTCAACCGTCGCGACCTGCATGACCGGATCAAGGCGGGCAAGGCGCTGCCCACCTGGGACCTGGCGGTGCAACTGTTCACCGAGGAAGACGCGGCGAAGTTCCCGTTCGACCACCTCGATGCCACCAAGATCATCCCGGAGGAGCTGGTGCCGCTGAAGGTGGTGGGCCACATGGTGCTCGACCGCTGGGTGGACAACTTCTTCGCGGAGACCGAGCAGGTCGCGTTCTGCCCGGCCAACATCGTGCCGGGAATCGACTTCAGCGAGGACCCGCTGCTGCAGGGGCGGATCTTCTCCTATCTCGATACCCAGCTGATACGGCTCGGTGGGCCCAACTTTCAGCAGATCCCGGTCAATGCGCCCAAGTGCCCGTTCGCCAACCACCAGCAGGACGGCTTCATGCAGATGGGCCGGCCCAAGGGTCGGGTGATGTACGAGCCGGCATCGCTGGACGAGGACCCGAAGACCGCGCGGGCGACCGCGGGCGGGTTCCGCAGCGCCACCGTCCCCGCCAGCGGGCAGCGCACGCGCCTGCGGCCAGAGTCGTTCGCCGACCACTACAGCCAGGCGCGGCAGTTCTACCGCAGCCAACAGCCACTCGAGCAGGCGCACCTGGCGGCCGCGCTGGTGTTCGAGCTGTCCAAGGTGGAGACCGTGCGCATCCGCGAAGCCATGGTGGGCCACCTTCGCCACATCGACGAGGACCTGGCCGCACGCGTCGCTGCGGGACTTGGGCTGCAGGGCATGCCCGAGCCACCCGACGCCGCACGGCCGGTGCAGGACATGCCGCTGTCACCAGCGTTGAGCCTGATCGGCAATTCCGTGCCGACGCTCGAAGGCCGATCCGTCGGGATCCTGTTCGACGAAGGTTCCGATGCCGCGGCTATCAAATCCCTCCGTGACGCCGCGATGGCGGCCGGTGCAATGGTCAAGCTGGTCGCACCGAAAGTCGGTGGCGCGACGCTGTCGGACGGCAAGCACCAGCCCGCGGATGGTCAACTGGCCGGGACACCGTCGGTGGTATTCGATGCGGTCGCTGTGCTGCTCTCCGCCGACGCGGCGCAGAAGCTGCGCAGCGAGGCAGCGGCCGTGCAGTTCGCCAAGGACGCCTTCGGCCACCTGAAGGCCATCGCGCAGGACGCCGGTGGCAAGGCGTTGCTGGACGAGGCTGGCGTGATGCCCGATGCCGGCGTGGTGATGGCCACCGACACCGCTGCCTTCATCGAGCAGGCCAAGACCAGGCAGTGGGACCGCGAGGCGAAGGTCAGGACGCTGCCGTAATCCGCCGGCGGCCGGTCGGGGGGATCAGTCAACGACCGGGGCGGGACGACCCACCGGCTAGAATGATCCCCTTTTCCGGATGGCCACCCGCATGGCGACCAAATCCACCGTGGTCAAGGCCGAGTTGCAGGTCAGCGACATGGACCGGCACTACTACGCCACCCACAACCTCACCCTCGCCCAGCACCCGTCGGAGACCGACGAGCGGCTGATGGTGCGGCTGCTGGCGTTCGCCCTGCATGCGGACGACCGGCTCGAGTTCGGCCGCGGCCTCAGCGACGAGGACGAGCCGGCACTGTGGAAGCGCGACTACACCGGGGAGATCGAGCTGTGGATCGACCTGGGCAATCCGGACGAAACCCGCATCAAGAAGGCCTGCGCGCGTGCCCGGCAGGTCGTGGTGGTGAACTACGGCGGGCGTGCCTCCGACCTCTGGTGGGACCGCATCGCCAATTCACTGACACGGCTGAAGAACCTCACCGTGATCGACATCCCGGGTGACGTCGTGGACGCGATGGCCGCGATCGGCGAACGCGGGATGCGGCTCAACGCGCTGGTCCAGGATGGCGAGCTGCAGCTGATGGGCGAACGCGGCAACGTGTCGCTGCGCCCTGACGTGCGGATGGCCGCCGCCGGCTGAGCCGGTCCGCGAGGTGGCCGTGACCGAACACGCCGACGTCATCGTCATCGGCGCCGGCGCCGCCGGGCTGATGTGCGCACTCACTGCCGGCCAGCGTGGTCGCCGCGTGCTCGTGGTCGAGCACGCCAACAAGGTCGGCAAGAAGATCCTGATGTCCGGCGGCGGGCGCTGCAATTTCACCAACACCGGCACCACGCCCGACAACTACCTGTCGGCGAACCCGCACTTCTGCAAGTCGGCGCTGGCGCGCTACACGCCGTGGGACTTCATCGCGATGGTGGAGCGCCACGGCATCGCGTACCACGAGAAGGAACTCGGGCAGCTGTTCTGCGATGTCTCGTCCAAGCTCATCGTCAAGATGCTCCTGGACGAATGCGCCGCCGCGGGTGTGCGCATCGAGACCCACTGCAGTGTCGAACGCGTCGTGCACGGCGACGACGGCGGCTACCGCCTGCACACAACCCGCGGCACGTTCACTGCCCCGGCCCTGGTGGTCGCCAGCGGCGGCCTGTCGATACCCAGCATGGGCGCTAGCGGTTTCGGCTACGAGCTGGCGCGGCAGTTCGGCCACGCGGTGCTGCCGACCCGCGCCGGACTGGTGCCGTTGACCCTCAGCGGCAAGCACCAGGAGCGGCTGGCCGACCTGAGCGGCGTCGCCTTCCCGGTCACCGCACGCTGCAACGGCCAAGCCTTCAGCAACTTCATGCTGGTCACGCACCGCGGCGTCAGTGGGCCGTCCATCCTGCAGATCTCGTCGTACTGGCAATCCGGTGACCACCTCCGGCTGGACCTGCTGCCTGGCGTCGACGCGCTGGACCGGCTGCAGGCACTGCAGCGCGAACGGCCCGCGGCCGAGTTGCGCACCGTGCTCGGCGAGCTGCTGCCCAAGCGCTTCGCCCAGCGGTTCGGTGAGGTCTGGCTGGCACACCTGCAGCCGAACCGGCCGATGCGCCAGTTCACCCTGCCGCAGCTGCGCGACGTCGCGTCGCTGCTCGGCGACTGGCCCCTGGTGGCGAGCGGCACCGAGGGCTATCGCACCGCCGAGGTCACCCTGGGGGGCGTGGACACCGACGGTGTTTCATCGAGCACGATGCAGTCGCGCCACGTGCCTGGCCTGTACTTCATCGGCGAAGTGCTGGACGTGACCGGCTGGCTGGGCGGCTACAACTTCCAGTGGGCCTGGGCATCGGGCCACGCGGCCGGGATGGCGGTCTAGCCCGTCGTCACGACAGGATCCGCTCGATCTCCTCCAACGGCGTGTTGGTCAGCGTCTTGGGGATCTCGGCACGCAGGCGATCCTGGACCTCCTTGTGCAACAACGGCCGCATCTCGCCGAGGGTCTTCTCGTCGGCCACCAGGACCAGGTCGCGGTACTGCTGCTTGAGCGCGCCGTCGTTGAGCCGAAGCGCAAGCTGCTTGGCGAACGTCGCCTTGTCGATGCGGAAGCCGTCGGAGCCGTCAGGCATCGAACCGGCCGGGCCGTCGTCGTTCATGTTCATCAGCTCCAGCAGGTCGTACTGGTGCAAAGAGAGCCGCTGCCCGTCCCCGCGGTTGCGGAACACACGGGCGCCTTCGCCGTCGGCGACGATGACCAGGGCTTCGTTGGGAATCTGCATGGGTGGCCTCCTTTTTCCCCACGCTAGTGCCGGCGCCGTTACGCATGCGTGTAACCACGCAACACCGTGATGCCCCGCCGCATAGGGGTTCCGTTAACCTCACGCAATCATCGTCCGGAACCCTTCCATGTCCCGTTGCCTTCCCCGCCTGCGCCGATCCCTGCTGATTGCGGCCGCCGCGCTGTCACTGGTGCTCTGCGCGTGCGCGCCTGAAGCGCCACCGGCGGGCGGGCGCGTCGCCGAGCTGCAACGCGTCGACGTCGTCACGGGTGACGGCGCCCTCGCAACGCCGGGAGACCAGGTCACCGTGCACTACACCGGCTGGCTCTACGACGAGGACGCACCGGAGCAGCGGGGCGACAAGTTCGACAGCTCGCTCGACCGTAGCGAGCCGTTCACGTTCCTGCTCGGCGCTGGGCGGGTGATCCGCGGCTGGGACGACGGTGTCGCCGGGATGCGCGTGGGCGGCCGCCGCGTACTGATGATCCCGCCGGAGTACGGCTACGGGCGCAAGGGCGCCGGTGGCGTGATCCCACCCGGCGCGTCTCTGGTGTTCGAGGTCGAGCTGCTCGACGTCGAGGCACGCTGACGGCCTCGGCTGTTGTAGGAGCGGCTTCAGCCGCGATCGGATAGTTACGCCATGCTCCAATCCGATCGCGGCTGAAGCCGCTCCTACGCCGTCAGAACGGCCGGGGCCAGCCAAGCATTGGCGCCAGCAGCCAGTACAGGCCGAACAGCACGACGCCCCACATCACCAGCTTGAGCGCGAACCCGGCCACCTTGATGGCCAGCCACACGCCCAGCACGACCAGGGCAATGCCGAGCCAGCTCACGCGTCATCCCCGTTGGAGGCGGCGTCATCGTCCACCGGTTCCAACCGCAGGTGATGGAAGTCGAAGCTGAAGTCGGTCAGCGGTGAAATCGCCTCCATCCGCGCGGCGCGCACGTCGCCATCGGGGCCGAGGTCGAACGTCAGGAACGCGTCGGCATTGAGCCAGCGCTCGTCCCAGCGCACCACGAACGTGTCGTGCTGCCAGTGCGACAGGGTGCCAACCAGCGCCGGGCTGCGGGTGAACCGGATCCGCAGTGCGTCGCCGTTGCGTGCCACCACGACGTCGCCGTACCAGGGGTCGCGGTAGGTCGCCGCGTAGCCGTCCAAAGCCAGCGATGGCGACGAATCGGCAACGCGCGCAGCCTGGTGCTTGCGCCAGTCCTCGTCGGCCTCCTCCTGCGCATTGCCACGTGCGGCCAGGTAGGCAGCGGTCCAATCGGTCGGCGCCTCGCCCAGCATCGCGTCCAGTGCACGCATCGTCACCGCGTTGAACGCGCCGCCGACCTCCGCACTGGTGAGCACGATGACCCCCAGCTCATACCCGGGCACCAGCGTGATGCGCGAGTAGAAGCCCGGCCAGCCGCCGGTGTGCCAGACCAGCCGCTCGCCACGGTAGTCGGAGACATTCCAGCCCTGGGCGTAGCCGCGGAAGTTCGGTGCGGCCGCTGCAAGCTCTGGCACCGTGGATGGCTTGCCCAGCGGAATCGGCGTGAGCACGTTCCACATGTCGCGCTGCTGCGCCTCGTCGAAGAGCCGGCGCACATGCGCGCCCTCGCCTTCCACCACGCCCTGGTCGAGCTGCAGGCGCACCCAGCGGGTCAGGTCGTGCGCGCTCGAGTACAGCCCGCCCGCGCCCGACACGTTGCCCCACGCCATGCGCGGCGCGGCGACCAGCTTGGTGAAGTCGGCCTTGGAGTAACCGGTGGCGACGTTGTCACCGGGACGCAGGTGGTCGCTGTTGAAGCGGGTTTCGTCCATGCCGAGCGGGTCGAGGATTCGCTCGCGCAGGAACGCTTCGAAACGCTGTCCACTGGCGGCCTCGACCACCAGCTGGGCGACGCCGAAAAGGATGTTGTCGTAGGCGTACTGCTCGCGGAAACCGCCTTCGATCGGCACCTCGGCCAGTCGCCGGGCGACCTCCTCGGTGGTGTAGTCGGTGCCGGGCCAGTACAGCAGGTCGCCGGCGCCAAGCGCGAGCCCGCTGCGGTGGGCGAGCAGATCGCGGATGCGCATCTCGCGGGTGATGTACGGGTCGGACATGCGGAACCACGGCAGGTGGTCGATCACCCGGTCGTCCATCGCCAGCCGACCGTCACCGGCCAGGATCTGCAGTGCGGTGGCGGTGAATGCCTTGGTGTTCGAGGCGATCGCGAACATCGTGTGCGCATCCACCGGCTCGCGGCTAGCAAGGTCCTTCACGCCATAGCCGCGCTCGAGCACCACCTCGCCATCCTTGACGATGGCTACCGCGATGCCGGGCACGTCGAACTGCGTGCGGACGTTCTCGACGTAGGCATCGAAACCCTGCAACGGGTCGGCCACCGGGGCATCCGCGCGGACTTCGGCCGCCGGCAGGGTCTGCGCGGCCGCGACGCCGGCAATCGAGAGGGACAGCAGCAGCGCGGCCAGGGTCGTCGGCAGGCGGATGGCGTTGGGCATTGGATGGCTCCCTAGGCGAAGCGCCGACATTACCGCAGCCCGTCCGTCGTACGCGCGTGCGATCCTTTGCCGCTGCCCGCCCGCACTGCCCCGCACCTCCGACACCATGCCCGAAACCCCTTCCCTGCTCCCCGGCATCGCCATCATCGGCGGCGGACCGGCCGGCCTCATGGCCGCCGAGGTCGCGCGCGCCGCCGGCGTCGAGGTCGACCTGTTCGAGGGAAAGGGCTCGGTCGGGCGCAAGTTCCTGATCGCCGGCAAGGGCGGACTCAACCTCACCCATGCCGAACCGCGGCCCGCGTTCGACCAGCGCTACCGCGAGCGGATCGCGGACGTGGCCGGCTGGCTGGACGACTTCGACAGCGATGCCCTGCGCGAATGGGCACGCGGCCTCGGGGTCGAAACGTACGTGGGGAGCTCCGACCGGGTGTTCCCGATGGACCGCAAGGCGGCGCCCCTGCTGCGAGGCTGGGTGCGCCGCCTGCGCGAACAGGGCGTGCGGTTCCACGTGCACCATCGCTGGCTCGGCTGGGAACCCGCCGAGCCCACGGCTTCGTCCACGCCGGNATGGACCGCAAGGCGGCGCCCCTGCTGCGAGGCTGGGTGCGCCGCCTGCGCGAACAGGGCGTGCGGTTCCACGTGCACCATCGCTGGCTCGGCTGGGAACCCGCCGAGCCCACGGCTTCGTCCACGCCGGCGCCGCTGCGTTTCGACACCCCGGACGGCCCGGTCCGGTTTCAGGCGCCGGCCACCGTCCTGGCGCTGGGCGGCGCCAGCTGGCCGCAGCTCGGCTCCGACGGGGCCTGGGCGCCGTTGCTCTCACGCCGCGGCGTCGACGTCGCACCGCTGCAGCCCTCCAACTGCGGCTTCGACATCGACTGGAGCGAACATTTCGCCAGCCGCCACGCCGGCGCACCGGTGAAGCCCGTGGTGGCGCACTGGTCGGACGGCGCTGGCTGGCACGCGCTGCAGGGCGAATGCGTGGCTACCGCAACCGGCATCGAGGGCAGCCTCGTCTACGCGCTCTCGGCACCGCTGCGCGAGGCGATCGAACGACACGGGCAGACGACGCTGTGGCTGGATCTCGCACCGGGTCGTGACCTCGCGCGGTTGCAACGCGACCTGGCCCGGCCCCGCGGTGGCCGCAGCGCGAGTGAGCACCTGCGTCGGCAGACCGGCCTCACCGGGGTAAAGGCCGCGCTGCTGCACGAGGTGCTGGGTCGCGGCGGGCTGGACGATCCGGCGCGCGTCGCCGGGACGATCAAGCGGCTGCCGCTGGTGCTACGGCGCCCGCGCCCGGTCGCGGAGGCGATCAGCAGCGCCGGCGGCGTCCGACTGGAAGCGATGGACGATGCCCTGATGTTGCGCGCCCTGCCTGGCGTGTTCGCCGCCGGCGAGATGCTGGCCTGGGCGGCCCCGACCGGTGGATACCTGCTGACCGCGTGCTTTGCCAGTGCCCGGCGCGCGGGGCGTGGGGCGGTGGAATGGCTACGAGGGCACGGGGCGGACTGACCGCGCGACCCCCCGCAACAGTAGGAGCGGCTTCAGCCGCGATCCTGGAACCGGTACGCGCGCCAAGCATTCGATCGCGGCTGAAGCCGCTCCTACAGGACGCCTGGGTCAGTTGCCGGATGGCCCCGCCAGGTCGTCGAGGATCGGGCAGTCGGGACGAGCGTCGCCGTGGCAGCGGTGCGCCAGCTCCAGCAACGTGCGCTGCATCGCCTGCATTTCCTCGATCCGATGCCCCAGGTCGTCGGCGTGCGCCTGGGCCATGCGCTTGACCTCGGCGCTGGCGCGCTCGCGGTCATCCCACAGCCCCAGCAATACCTCGATCTGCTTCACCGAAAAGCCGAGCGTCCGGCTGCGCTTGATGAAGCGCAATCGGTGCAGGTCCTTGTCGGAGTAGATGCGGTAGCCGGCAAAGGTGCGGCTCGCTGGCGGGATCAGTCCGATCGCCTCGTAATGGCGGATCATCTTGGCGCTGACACCGCTCAGTCGCGCGGCATCGCCGATATTGTGCAGGCCATCGGCCAGTGCCTCGGCCAGTTCCGGTCGCGCGGTGTTGGCCATCAGTTCTCCTCCGATGCGCGGGGCGTCCAGCGGCGCAGCAGCAGGGTGTTGGCCACCACGCTGACGCTCGACAGCGCCATCGCCGCACCCGCAACCACCGGGTTGAGCAGCCCGGCCGCGGCCAGCGGCAGGCCGACGACGTTGTAGACGAACGCCCAGAACAGGTTCTGCCGGATCTTGCCACTGGTGCGGCGGGAGATGGCGATCGCGTCTGCCACCAGGCGCGGGTCCGGCCGCATCAGGGTGATCCCGGCCGCATGCATGGCGACGTCGCTGCCACTGCCCATCGCAATACCGACATCCGCGGCCGACAACGCGGGGGCATCGTTGATGCCGTCACCCACCATCGCCACCCGGCCGTGCGCTTTGAGCGCCTGTACCGCGTCGACCTTGTCGGCTGGAAGCACCTCGGCGCGCACGTCATCGATGCCGAGCGCGTCGGCCACCGCCTGCGCCGCGCCCCGGTTGTCGCCGGAGATCATCGCGGTGCGGATGCCAAGGCGGTGCAGGGTCGCGATGGCTGCCTTGGCCTCCGCCCGCGGGGCGTCGCGGAAGGCCAGCAAACCCAGCACGTGCACGCTGTCGCCGGTCCGCTCGGCCAGCCACGACACGCTGTGGCCACGGGTGGCCAAGGCGTCGCTCTCGGCCCGCAGCGCGGGTGCGGATGCAAGGGCGCCCTCCTGCTCCATCCAGCGCGTGCTGCCGAGCAACAACTGGCGGCCCTCGACGTCGCCCACCACGCCACGCCCCGCCACCGCGCGGGTGTCGCTCGACGACGGCAACGCCATGCCGGTGGCCGCCTCGCGCACCGCGGCGGCCAGCGGATGCTCGCTGCCGCCCTGCAGCGCCGCGGCCAACCTCAAAAGCGCCGCGTCGTCGCCGTCGACCGCGACGTATCGGGCCAGCGTCGGACGCCCCTCCGTCAGGGTCCCGGTCTTGTCGAACGCGACCACGTCGACCGCCCGAGCGGTCTCCAGCACCTCGGCGTCCTTGATCAGGATGCCGGCGCGCGCGGCCACGCCGGTGCCGGCCATGATCGCGGTCGGCGTGGCCAGACCCAGCGCGCAGGGGCAGGCAATCACCAGCACCGCTACCGCGTGCAGGATGGCGTCGTTCCAGTCACCGCCGATGAAGCCCCAGCCCAGCAGCGTCAGCAGCGCGATTGCGACCACCACCGGCACGAACACCGCGCTCACCCGGTCGACCAGCCGCTGGATCGGCGCCTTCTTCGCCTGCGCGTCCTCGACCAGCCGGATGATCCGCGCAAGCGCCGTCTCGGCACCGACCGCGGTGGTGCGCAGCAGCAGCCGGCCCTCGGCGTTGAGCGCACCGCCGGTGACGGCATCCCCCGGCTCCTTGGCCACAGGCAACGACTCGCCGGTGATCAGTGATTCGTCGGCGTGGCTGCGGCCTTCCACCACCACCGCGTCTACCGGGAACCGCTCGCCGGGGCGCACGGCGACCTGGTCGCCCACCACCACTTCAGCCAAGGGCAGCTCCCGCTCGATGCCGTCGCGCAATACGCGCGCGGTGGCGGGACGCAGTGCCTGCAACGCGCGGATCGCCTCGGTGGTCTGGCGCTTGGCCCGCGCCTCCAGCCATTTGCCCAGCAGCACCAGCGTGATGACAACAGCCGACGCCTCGAAGTACAGGTGTCCACTGCCCGACAGCAAATGGAAGAGGCTCAGGCCGTACCCCGCGCTGGTGCCCAGGGCGACCAGCAGGTCCATGTTTCCGGTGCCGGCCTTCAGCGCCGACCAGCCACCGCGATAGAAGCGCGCGCCCAGCCAGAACTGCACGGGGGTGGCCAGTGCGAACTGCACCCAGCCGGGGAGCATCCAGTCCACGCCGAACGGCATGAGCAGCATCGGCAGCAGCAGCGGCGCCGACAGCGCGATCGCGATGAGCAGATGGCGAAGCTCGCGCGACTTCCGCGCGGTCGCCGACGCAACGGCACCGCCAGCAGCCGGGGCCCCGGTGTCCGAGGCCAAGGGGGCAGCGGCATCGGCGGGCACCGTGGCGCGATAGCCCGCGCCGGTAACGGCGGCGACCAGCTCCGACTCGAGCCGGTCGCGACCGGTTGCGCGGACACTGGCACGCTCGGTCGCGAGGTTGACGCTCGCTTCCCGAACCCCGGGCACCGCCGCCAGCGCTTTCTCCACGCGGCCGGCGCACGACGCGCAGGTCATTCCCTCGATATCGAGCCGTACTTCGCGCTCGGGTGCGGCGGTCGGGGCGTTCATGGCGGACTCCTGGAAGGCTCAGGCCATGATGCTCCACCTTCCCATCATTGGAGGGTCAACCCGTGGCCATCGCCTCGTCGCCGTCCACCAGTGGCTCCAGCGCCGGGTCCAGCGCCACCCGGCCGTCGAACACGAAACAGCGGCCGTCGTAGCCGAACCCGCCGACCTGCTCGAAGTAGCCGAGGATCCCACCGTCAAGCTGCAACAGGTTGTCCATGCCATCGGCCTGCAGGTGCAGCGCGGCCTTTTCGCAGCGGATGCCACCGGTGCAGAAGCTGACCACGGTGGCGTCGGCCAGTTCGTCACGATGCGGGACCAGCGCCGCCGGCAGCTCGGTGAAGTTGTCGATCGGCAGGGTGAGCGCGCCCACGAAGCTGCCGTGACCCACCTCCTCGCGGTTGCGGGTATCGAGCAGGACCAGCCGTCGTCCCTTGTCGTCGCAGCCCTGCCCGATCCAGCGCGCAAGGTCCGCCGGCGCCACGGTCGGCGCGCGTCCCTGCAGCGGCGAGGCATCGGCGCGGCGGAAGCTGATCAGCTCGGGCTTGACCTTGACCTTGAGCCGCTGGAACGGCTGGGCCCGACTGTAACTCTCCTTCACCACGAGGCCGGCAAACCGGGGCTCGGCCCGCAGCCAGTCCACCCAGGTGCGGACCGCTTTGCCAGCGCCGGCCAGGAACAGGTTGATGCCCTCCCCCGCCACCAGCACGGTGCCCAGCAGGCCCGCCGCGACGGCGCGCGCACGGGCTTCTTCGGCCAGCGCCTGCGGGTTGTCGACAGCGGTGAAATGGTAGGCGGCAACGTTGAGGATCATCGGCGGATTTTACCGGCGTGCGCCGCGGAAGGCCGCCTTCTCGCCGTGTGTATGCGACCGGCGCTAGCGTGGGTGCATACCCGTCACGCATACCGGAGGCCACGCCGCATGAAAGTCCTGCTCAACACCGACAACCACGTCCAGGGTGACGAAGCGCTCGCGCAGCACGTCGAACAGGTCGTCACCGACGCCCTCCAGCGCTTCGGGGACCAGGTGTCGCGGGTCGAGGTCCACCTGGCGGATACCAACGGTGGCAAGTCGGGCGACAACGACAAGCACTGCACGATGGAAGCGCGGCTGGAAGGCCGGCCACCGGCGACGGTAACCGCCGAGGCCCCCACCATGCGCGGCGCGATCGGCGGAGCGAGCAGGAAGCTGCAGCGGCTTCTGGAAAGCTCGCTGGGCAAACTCGCCGGCTATTGATCCGGCTGCGGACCGGGTCAGGTGCCGCCGCCCGGATCCTTCGGCAGCGGTACGCCCGGATTGCGCTCGCGCCACACGGCAAGCGCCTTTGCGTATCGCTCCAGCGCCTCGTCGTGCACGTCATAAATGCAACGGACGCAGCCCTCGCCGCAGCAATCGTTGGGGTCGGGCTCTTCCGGGCGACGGGGTGGCGGGTCGTGGCTTTGCGCGGCCTCCGGCGACGTGCCCTCCGGGAACGATGCGATCATCGCGGCAGCTGGGAACGGGCCCACGCGACGATCTGCCCGCTGCCCATCGCACCGGACTGGCGCCCCAGCTCCCGACCCTGGTGAAGCAGCACCATCGTCGGAATGCTGCGGATGCCAAAACGCGCACCCAGGCCGGGCTCGGCCTCGGTGTCGACCTTCGCCAGACGGATACCGGGCTCCAACGCCGCGGCGGCCGCCTCGAATTGCGGCGCCATTGTCCTGCACGGCCCGCACCAGGGCGCCCAGAAGTCCACCAGCACCGGCACCCCGCCGCGCACCGCATGACGGTCGAAGTCGGTGGCGGTGAGCGCGAGCGGCGCCCCGGTGAACAACACGCCATGGCAACGACCGCAGGTCGGGGACTGCCCGAGACGCTCGGGGGGCACGCGGTTCATCGCTGCGCACTGGGGACATGGAACCAGCAAGGGATCGCTGCTCATCGGAATCTCCATGGGAATGCCGCCAGCGTGCCAGACATCGCCATCGTCAGTCCCTCGCAGGGTGGGCTACCCGGCACGACACGGGCCGCCACCGGCTACCGGCGACGGCCCGCACGCCCACATGGTGAAACGGGATCAGTTGGTCTCGACGTCGTCATCGACCTCGGTGCCGTCCGGAGCCAGCAGGTACCACTCGCCCCAGTCGTCGGTCACGTCATGTCCGCTGGCGACCTGGGCAGCCGTGTCGCGCGTGTAGTAGTACAGCGGATGGCCGTTGTAGGTCAGCTGGGTCGTGCCGTCGGCGCGCTCGACGGTACCGAGTAGCCCGGCCTTCAGGTCGCCATCCACCCCGGGCGTTGTGTCACCCGCGATGACCGGCGGCCACAGTTCCAGGCACGGACCGGTGCAGGTGCTGCCATCGGTGTCGCCCTCGAGGAAATAGATCGCGCGGCCGTCGTCGTCCGTCAGGTACGGTCCCGGCGCGCCGGTGGTGCTGACCATCAACGTGGTCGGGGCGACGATGGCGCCGGCGTCAGCCATGGTGCCAGGGTCGCTGTTGGGGTCCATGTCGCCGCCCAGGGCGGTCGAGTCATCGGGCATGGTGTCGGCCGGCATGGTGTCGTCCATCGTGTCCGGCATGGTTGTGTCGGGCGTGGTGGCGCCCAAGGTGTCATCGGTTTCGACGTTGTTGTCGCAGCCTGCCAGGCCGATGGCCAGCAGCGCGGCGGCAAGGGTGGAAATCTGGTAGTTGCGCATGGGATGTCTCCGTGGGGGGCGGATGCCCGTGGTGGCCCTATCCATAAAGCGCGCCGGGTAAATAACAGGTCAGCTGGATGTACGCGGATCGTGATCTGGAAAGCGCGATAACCGCCCTAGGCCTTCGCAGGCCCGATGTGGCGGGCCCTCCATCGGGTTCAGTGACTGCACCGCCAGCTGAACCCGGATCTCAGGAATCCCGCGGCTGGGCGACCGGCAGCCGCCAACCGTGGCGGATCGCCATGTAACGCAGGCCGAAACACAGTGCGGCGCCGACGACTACCGCCGGCATTGCCGGCCAACCGAGCCAGTGCCCGGCCACGACGGTGGCGGCCCCGGCCATCGCGGCGACGGCGTACAGCTCCGCCTGGAAGATCACCGGCGTGCGCGCTACCAGCACATCGCGCGCGATGCCGCCACCAATGCCGGTGAGCATCCCGAGCAGCGTGGCCGCAATGGGCCCCAGCCCGAAGTCGATCGCCTTGAGCGCGCCGCTGACGGCAAACAGCGCCAGCCCCATCGCGTCGAACACCTGCACCGGGTTGCGCAGCCGCTCGATGTCGGCGAACCAGCGGAACGTAAGCAGCCCCGCCAGGCACGCCACCACCAGGTAGCTCCAGTTGACCAGCGCCACGGGCGGGGTGGCGCCGATCAGCAGGTCGCGCATGATGCCGCCGCTGGTGGCGGCCGCGAACGACAGCACAAGCACGCCGAACAGGTCGAGCCGGTTGCGCACGCCCACGGTCGCCCCGGAGATGGCGAAGACGAAGGTGCCCAGCAGGTCGAGGGCGATCAGCAGGGTGTCCAAGCGGCACGCCCGTGTGTGGAAGGCCCCACAGGATGCGAGCGCGGCCCGGGCGCGGCAACTCCCGGGCCGCGATCGGTGCCGCGACGCGCGGCTACATCATCGCCAGCTCGTTGTTGGTCAGGGTGCGGTTGTACTGGTCGCGCAGCCGCACCTTGCGCTCCAGGTCGGAGACGATGTGGCCGCTGAAGTCGACCCCGGTGAGCTCCTCGGCCATGTTGATCCCGCCCGGCGTGTCGACGTTGATCTCCATCATCTTGTCGCCAACGATGTCCAGCCCGGCCAGGTACATGCCGTCGCGCATCAGCTTGGGCGCGACGATCTCGGCAAGGCGCAGTGCGTCCTCGTCGGGCACTGCCATGTCGATCTTGCCGCCTGCGGTGATGTTGCTGCGCGCGTCGCCGCTGTCGTTGTAGCGGCGGAAGCAGGCGTACTTGCCATCAACGCACAGCGGCCGGCCATTGAGCGTCAGCAGGCGCAGGTCGCCGTCCACCGCCTTGGGCAGGTACTCCTGCACGATCGCGTAGCCATCGCGGGTCACCGCCTCGATCATCTGGTTGAGGTTGGCGCCACTGTCGGGGGTCACCACGAACACACTCTGGCCACCCGACCCCTGCAGCGGCTTGATCACGCCGTAGCCGTCGTGGGACTGGATGAACGACTTGATCTCGTCGGCATCCAGGGTGATGCAGGTGACCGGCCTGACCTCCTCGGGGAAATGCTGGAAGTAGGTCTTGTTGGACGCGTCGGTCAGGTGGGTCGGGTCGTTGAGCACGATGACGTGCTTGAGCGCGGCCAGCTGGGCGAACAGCAGGCCGCTGTTGGGCGCCCACGGCCGCTCGACGACCTCCTCGGCCGGATCGCTGCGCAGCATCAGCACGTCCAGGTCCTCGACCGAGATCCGGTGGATCTCGGCGTCGGGGCCCTGCAGGTCAGCCAGCAGCGCGTCGTCGTCGGCATAGTGCGATTCGCGCGGCACGTGCGCACGGGCACGCACGGTGCCGTTGGCGTCGTAGATGAAATCGCCCAGTCCGATCAGGGCGACCTGGTGCCCGCGGTTCACCGCGGTGCGCGCGAGGCGGATGGTGGTGTAGTTGTTCTTCTCGGTCGCAACGTCGTTGACGACGAAGCCGAGCTTGATCGGCGCGGAGGTGGCGGGTGCGGCGTTCATGCGGTTTCCTTCGGTGCGGGCACACGTGCCACGTTGTGGGGTTCGCTGTGGAACAGGTGCTCCACCGGCGTACGGCGGCAGCGTTCAAGCCGCACGGCGGCTTCGGCGGCGGTGCTGTAGCGCGGCAACAGGTCGGGCTCCACGACCCAGCCCTCCTCGATCAGCTGGTCGAGCACGACCCGGTGCGAGAGAGCGAACTTGCCGGTGAAAAGCGTCTCGAAGTCGCCCCCGTCGGCCAGGTACTCGACCAGGTCGCGCAGGCCGCTGAGGTACACCGCGTCCTTGGTGAGCCCGCCACCGCGCCGCGCCCGCACGGCCACGTCGAACGCATCCTCGGTCGGCAGCCCGTGGGTGTTGTGCAACAGGTCGAAGATGGCCGGTACGTCCTCGCCGTGGATGGCCATGTCGGTGGCGACCACCCGCGCGGCCAGTACGCGCAGGCGCTCGCCCGGCAGGTAGCCGGCCAGGTATTCGCCCAGCACGCCCAGGCCTTCCTGCAGCGGATCGTAGTGTGCGAGGCCCACGCGCAGCTGCTGCAACGCCTGGCGGCTCCCGTTGTGGCGGGTCACCAGGTGGGTACCGATCTCATGTTGGATCAGCGGCTGCACGCGCGCGCGCGGCAGGCGGATGTCGCCATCGATGAAGAACTTGCCGTGCGAGACCATCATCAACGAGTTCAGGTCGGCATCGACAACGACCTCCGCGAAGAAGTCCGGCGACTGTTCGCGGTACCACGCCAACTCGTCCTCGACCGCGGCGAGCACCTCGTCGATCCCGGCCTCGGCCTCCAGCGGGACACTCGGTCCGACGGTGTCGAGGATCCGCCGTGCCAGCTCCAGCAGCCGTGGCTCGACGCCGCCGAACAGGTCCAGGCTGGCGTTGATGAAGCCATCGGTATCGCGCAGCCGTACCAGCTCGATCTGCCGGTCGAGTTCGCGCTGCTTCTCCGATAGCAGGCCCGAGAGCAATGGCGACTCCACCTCCTCCACCGGCAGCGCCAGCAAGCGTTCGCGAACGGCGTGCAGGTCGAGGTCGGGGTCGATGTACTGGAACGGCGGCACCCGCGTGCGACCACTCGCCTCGAACTCCGCCCACAACGCATCGTTGTGGATCGGCGACAGCGCCAGCAACCAGTCGACCTCGCCGTCCATGCTGGCCAGGTGCGCGTCCACCTGCGCCGCCACCGGCGGCAGCGGACGTGCGGTGCATTCGTCCGGCCGTGCGCTCACCGGCATGCGAGGAACTCGCCGCGGACGGCGTCCACCGCGTCCTGCAACCCCGCGCGGAACTGCTCCACCACGGCGATGTCGGCCTGCGCGGTCCACTCGTCCATGTAGATCTTCTTGTACTCCAGCGAGATCGCGCAGACGCGTTCGCCGTAGGTCGCGTACAGCCACTCCGGGAAATGGCCTCCGCCCTCGTAGCGGACGTTCTCGCGCACATCGGGTCGGCGACCCCCGACCTCGTGCCCGCGCAAGACTTCGGCGAAGCGGTCCGCCACCCGGCCCCAGCGGCGCGGGTCAAGGGTGGTGACGCCCAGGTCGATGTCGGGATTGCGATGCGGCTCGGCCGGCTCGGCGTCCGCGCCGTCGCGACGATGGTTGTAGCTGTGGATGTCCAGCAACAGCACGCAGCCCCAGCGCTCGATCATCTCGTCCATCAGCGAACCGACCATCGCGTAGAAGCGATCGTGGATGGCCAGGGACCTTTCCAGCTCGGCGTCCGGCAGCGGCCCCTTCCACACCTGCAAGCCCCAGGTGTCGGCGGGGTTGGTGGAAATGGCCTTGGCGCGCGGACGGTTGAGGTCGACCTCGAAGCGCGAGGTGCGCACCGTCAGGCGGACGTCGCCGACGACCGCGAGCATGCCGGTCAGCGGGTCCTCGTCGCGGCGGCGCTCTTCCTCGCTGAAGGCCAGGTACGGCAGCAGCGAGTCACGCATGGCGTGGCCATCGTGGATGGCCGTGGCCACCACGGGGCCGTCACCCAGCACCAGGTCCCAGTCGTCGGAAGGTTGTTCGAGGACGAGCTGTTCGTCGCGGGAGAAGAACTGCGGCGAGAATTCTTGGAGGCTCTGCATGGCGACGATGCTCCCATCGCCCGCATGGAGAGTCCGTGATTGGACTGCGGCGGGCCCGGAGGCGCCGAGCCGGGTCAGTCGCCGCCCAGTAGGTCGAGCGGATCGCCCTTGGGCGCTTCCTGGCGGGCTTCGGGCAGCTTCTCGATGCGCCGAGCCTTGTAGCGGGCCACCGCTTCGCGCGCCAACTGTGTGCGCAGCTCGTCGGACACGAGGAACTCCGGGCCGAACACCTGCGTCATCAACGTACCGATGGCCTGCGCCGTAGCGAGTTGGTCGGCATCGGGCGGCTGCTCGGTCGCAAGCAACCGTTGCAGCGTGCGACGCGCCACTTCCAGCCCGCTCGCGATGGTGATCTCGTGCGCGGCCGCATCGGTCGGGTCACGCCGCAACACCTGCTCGGCCGCCGCCAACGCATCGACGTGGCGGCCCTGGGATTCCCGGATGCGGGCCATCTCGAGCCACGGTTCCTTGCTTGCACGGTCGAGGGTGGCCGCGGTGCCCAGCGCAACGACCGCCGCATCGGCCTGGCCGGCCTCCAGGTGCGCACGGGCGATCGCCATCGACGCGCCAAAATCCGGGGCATCCTGCTCAGGGTTCAAAGTGGCGCAGCCGGCTACCGCCACGGCGAGCGAAGCAGCGAGCAACGCGCGACGCGCGCCTCCGGGTCCAACGATTGCGGTCAGGGTCATCAAACGGCTCCTTGCGCTGCGAGCGCGAAACGTAGACGGCGCAAGGTGCACGCGAAATAAACGGCGTGCCCCCGGGCACCGGACCCCAGTCAGGTGAACGGGGATTGTCGCGCAGATCAGCCACGCGCGCCGGATGCGCGGGGTTGCGGCGCGGCGGCGGGTTTCCTAGGCTGGGCGGGTTACATGCCATCCGCGCCGTGGGTTGACCGGCGTATTCCACCCCCCTTTTGTTACCAGTGAGGTTTCCCATGGAGATCGCCGATGGGCGCGTCGCCGCCATCCATTACACTCTGACCAACGACGCCGGCGAGGTCATCGACAAGTCCGCCGCCGACGCACCGCTGAGCTACCTGCAGGGCGCCGGCAACATCATCCCGGGCCTGGAGCAGGCGCTTGCCGGGCGCAAGACCGGCGACAGCCTGACCGCCGACATCGCTCCCGAGCAGGGCTACGGCCCGCGCCACGACGGCCTGATCCAAGTCGTGCCGCGCAGTGCGTTCGAAGGTGTCGATTCGGTGCAGCCGGGCATGCAGTTCGAAGCGCGCACGGCCCAGGGCCCGCTGATGGTCACCGTGACCAAGGTCGACACCGAGGAGGTCACGGTCGACGGCAACCACCCGCTGGCAGGCCAGAACCTGCATTTCGACGTCCAGGTCGCCGACGTGCGCGAGGCGTCGGAAGCCGAGTTGAACCAGGGGCACGTCGACGCCGCCTGATCCGGGCGACGTTGCGATGCACCGGAAAGCCCGCGGCGACGCGGGCTTTTTGCTGCGTGGTGGTCAGACCACCTGTGCCATCACCGAGATGTAGTGGCAGACGCTGCCGGCCACCACGAACAGGTGCCACACCGCGTGCGAATAACGCAGCGAAGGCCGGTGGTAGAAGAATGTTCCCAGCGTGTAGCAGGCGCCACCGGCCAGCAGCCAGCCGAGTGTCCAGCCATCGAGCGCGTCCAGCAGCGGCTTGATCGCCACCAGCACCAGCCAGCCCATCGCGATGTACAGCAGGGTCGACAGCAGCCGGAACCGGCCGGTGTAGAACAGCTTGAACACCACGCCGGCGATCGCCAGCGCCCAGATCCCAGCGAACAGCCCCCAGCCCCAGGGCCCGCGCAGGCCGATCAGGGTGAACGGCGTGTAGGTGCCTGCTATCAGCAGGTAGATCGCGCAGTGGTCCAGCACCTTCAGCCGCGCCTTGGCGATCGGGTCCGACACCGAGTGGTACAGCGTCGACGCCAGGTAGAGCAGCAGCAGGCAGACGCCGAAGACGATCGCTCCGGCCAGCTGCCAGCCGTCGCCGAACACCGCCGCGAGCGTGATGAGCACCGCGCCGCCGGCCAGCGCCGCGGCCGCCCCGAGACCATGCGTCAGTGCATTGGCGAGTTCCTCGCCGACATCGTTCACGGTCACGGGTCCTTCGGTACGGGGGCGCATGGTGCAATCCTAACCCTGCCCGGGCGGCGAGGCGCCAGTCGCAGCGGACGGCGTGATGTTCATCGCAGGTTGCTCCCGCGCGCGGGTGCGTGTCCTAGACTGCGGTGACTGTCGTCGGCCCTTGCCGCGACGCCCGCCGAGAGGATCCGATGCGCGCCCGAATGCTCCCGCTCCTGCTGTTCTGCGTGGCGCTTTGCGCGTGCAATCAGACGCCGCCGGTCGAGGAACCGGTGATCATCGAGGCCACCAGTGGTGACGGCGAGACCAACTACGGCGCGGTCTCGGTCGACGAGCCGCCGGTCCCCGAGCCCCCTGCGGACCTGGCGACCACCACCGACTGGCCCGAGGCGATGCTGGAATCGGGCGAGGCCAGGATCAGCTGCGAAGTCGACTACGAAACTTCGGGTGACGGCGCGGCCCTGTCCGACCTGGGTTTCGAGCCGATGTCGGAGACGATGGCGCCCTGCCAGGAGACCGGCGTCCTGCGGCTGAGCTACTCGGGCAAGGTCGCGACCGATTTCGTCACGCTGGTGGAGCGCGTCGGGGTGATGGCCGATCGGATGGGTCTTCGCAACCGCATCCTGGACATCGATTCGAGCGGCGGCCAGGTGGAGGCCGCGATCCGGGCCGGCGACCTCATCGCCGAGGCCGGCTGGACCATCTGGGTGCGCGAGGACGCGGTCTGCCACAGCTCGTGCGTGCTGGTGCTGGCCGGCGGCGACAACCGCCTGATCTCCGGCAAGGTCGGCGTGCACCGGATCATCCGCCTGCAGTCGGGCGCGACGTCGCGCGCCGAGCTCAGCCAGGAACTGCAGGAGGTCCACGCCAACATCGAGCAGTACCTGGCCCGCAACGGCGGCGCGGTGGCCCTCGCGGACATGATGATGACGGTGCCCAACCGCAGCCTTCGCCTGCTCACGACCCACGAGCTGGAGGAGTTCGGCATCGTCGGCATCAATGCTGCGCAGGACGACCTCGACCGCATCCGCCTCGCGCGCAAGTGTGGCGAGGACTTCGTGCGCCGCCGCGACAACTTCTTCCGCAGTTTCGACCGCAAGTGCGCGCGCCAGGACGAGAACCTGGACGCGATGAACACCTGCGGGCTGGAGCTGCGCGAGCGGTTCGGCTTCCCGGACGGCAAGTGCCGGTTGGACAGTCCATTCTCGGAGTTCGACCAGGCCATCCACGCCTCGACCTCGCAAGCCTCCGACGCCGACGCGGACAGCACGCCCGCCGGTTGAGCGGGCGTGCGGAGCCTGGCTACTCGTCCGCGGCAGTCGTCCCGGCTGCCTCGCCGGCTACGGGCTTGCCGTCAGCTCCCACCAGGTGCCATTGGCCGTACTTGTCGCGGACGTTCATGCCGTTGGTACGACCCGCACCCACGTCGCCCGCGTACCGGTACAGGGGTTTGCCACCGTAGGTGACTTGGACGGATCCGTCGCCGCGGTTGATGGTCCCCAGCATTGTCGCGTCGACTCCGTCGCCGGCGCTCGGCGCCACTTCGGCCGCGAGGGCCGGTGGCCAGGCTTCGATGCAGTGGTCGACGCAGCCCCTGCCGTCGGCATCGCCTTCCAGGAAGTACAGCGCGCTCCCGGCTCCGTTCACCAGGTACGGACTCGACGCCCCCGCGGTCGCGGTGGAGACCGTGTTGGCGTCGGGGCGGTCGACGCCGCTCTGCGTCGCCACCTGGCCGGTGCCTTCTACAGTCCCGCCGGCGGTGCTGTCCGGCCCGGTGCCGGGCGGCGTCGCGGGTCCACGTTCGTCGCCGGGGATGTCGTCAGCGGCGGCCTGCTGGACATCGTCGGCATCGACGTGGTCGGCCGCGTCCTGCGCGCACCCGGCGAGCATCGAAAGCACAAGCGCGATTCCCGCCACGCTGGCACGGCCGGCAGGGAAACGGGGGTTCGGCGATGGGGTCGGTTTCACCGCTGCTCCTTCGGCCTTGAGGCCTTTGTCATGGATCAGACGATCAATAGGCGCTGCGGTGTTAAGCGAGGGTTCCCGGTTCGTGCAGTGGACGTGATGCCGCGTTTGACAGCGGGGTAACACCAGCCGGCGTAGTTTCGCGCTTGTCAGGAACACGCGAAGCAAAGGACTGAGGTCCGGCGCGAGCGTCCTGGCACGGAAGGCTCAGACGGCGCTCGTTCCTTGTCCGCCTCTGGGCCTTCTTCATGTCGGAACTTTCCACGTCCACGCTCTCACCCGGCGTCGACGCGGCTCCGGCAACTATCGACCCACCCTTACCAGGAGTCGCGACATGACCCGATTGATCAAGAAGAGCGCTGTACTGGCCGTTGCCCTTGCGTCGACGTTCGCGCTGGCGGCGTGCGACGTCGACCAGACGCAGGAAGGCGAGCTGCCGGACGTGGACGTGGAAGTCCAGGACGCGGGCCAGGTGCCCAAGTACGACGTCGACGCCCCGGACGTGGATGTCGGCACCAAGGACGTCACCGTGCCGGTGCCGGACGTCGACGTGGAGCCGGCGGACGAGGACGAGAACGACGACCCGAATACCTGATCCGGCATTCAAAGAAGAAGGGCAGCCTCGGCTGCCCTTTTTCTTGCGCGTCGCTCGCTGCCAGCACCCGGAAGCGGGGCCGGTTTTTTCAGCCGACCTGCACCGTGCCGCGCCCGGCCCGCTTGGCTTCGTACATCTGGACATCGGCGCGATCCAGCAACTGCGTCGCGGTCTCACCCCGGCGGTACTCGCACACACCGGCCGAGAACGACAACGATCCGGCATCCATGAAAGGCAGGTGCCCGACGCGCTCGAGCATCCTCCACACCGTTGCCTCGGCCTGGGGCCCCGCGGTATCGGGCATCAGCAGCAGGAACTCCTCGCCGCCCCAGCGGGCGAGCACGTCGTGTCCGCGCAGCCCACCCACCGCGGTCATCGCGAACGACCGCAGCACCGCGTCGCCCGCCGCATGACCGTGGGCATCGTTGATGCGTTTGAAGTGGTCCAGGTCGATCAGCGCGATGCTGAAGCGGTGTTCGTGGCGTGCCGAGCGCGCCAGCTCACGGTCGAGCAGCTCCTGCATGTGGCGCCGGTTGGGCAGTCCGGTCAGCTCGTCGCGGGTCGCCAGCCGCTGCACTTCCGCCAACGCCTCGGTCAGGGCCCGACGCTCCGACCGCAGTTTGCGTCGCAGCGATGACAGCCGCACCGCCACCAGCGACGTGGCCGGCAGCAGCACCACCAGCATGCCCAGGTTGACCAGGTCGACGTGCATCCCCGGCGCGTCGAGCGACCAGTCCCCGCCGGGCGACGGCCCATGCCGCAGCGCGATCGAGAACGACAGCGAGACGATGGCGAATACGGTCAGCCAGAGGATCCGTCGCCAGCCCAGCGAGAATGTGCCGAAAATCAGCACGAGCAACAGCGGGAACAAGGCCGCGGTGCGCACCGGCCCACCCAGCACGTAGCCCCAGCAGGCTGCGGTCACGCCCAGCACGATCTGCGGTGCAGTGAGCGCGGCATCGTGGAAGCGTGCGCTCCAGCCGCTGCGCAGCGCCACGTACAGCACGGCCAGCATCGTCCCGACGAACGTCGCCCACGGCAGCATCGATGCGTCCGGCGCCACCCACCCCATGCCCATCGCGAGACCGAAGACGGTTCCGCAACCGATGTAGACGGCCACCGTGATCAACCATTGGGTGGTCCGGATCCGGAGCCGTGGGTCGCCTCCCAGCACCCGGTCGCACAGCACCCGGTCGCACACCTTCCGGGCACGCTGCCGCCCGGGCCCCGCGATTCGGGCGCCCGGCGGTTCGGCAACACGGTTCTGTGAGTCCAAGGGACGCTCGCGGGAGTGGTCGTCCCTGTTAACGGCAGCCCTGGCGCGCACTTGAGGGGTGATTGTTGGCGATCGGACGGGCGGTGGAATCGGGGCTCCGGCGGCTTCACGCGGGCGCGCCGGGCGCGTTGCTAGCGTCGTGGTGTCCGATTCAGGAGCGCTGCGCCATGACTCGTCGCCACTTTTTCCGGGAAACCCCGTTCCGGCTGCTGCTGGCTGTCCTGCTCACGTTGCTGCTGGCGGCCTGTGCCACCGGGCCGCGCGTCAGCACCGACGCCGACCCGACCGTGGACTTCTCCGCCTATCGCACGTACGCATTCTACGAGCCGATCGCGATGGAGCAGTCGGGCTACACCAGTTATCTCTCAGACCGCATCAAGCAGTCTGTCCGCCGGGAGATGGACGCGCGCGGCTACCGCTTCGACCCGGCCGACCCCGACCTGCGGGTCAACTTCCAGGGCTATATCCGTGAAGAGCGTGACGTGTACAACGTGCCGCGCAGCGACGTGCAGTACTTCTACAGCTATCGCGCCCGCAGCTATTTCGCCGTGCCCGTCTGGTATGACGAAACGCGCGTGCGCCAGTACACCGTCGGCACGCTTACGGTCGACCTGGTCGACGCCGAGCGCAACCACCTGGTCTGGACCGGCGACGCGATCGGCCGGGTGACCCAGCGCACCGCCCAGGAACGTGCTGCGTCGGCGGACCAGGCGGTCGCCGCGATCTTTGCCCGGTATCCGTTCGTGGCCGGTTCGGGCGCGGTGCTGCCGTAAGTCCTAGCCGTCTGCGCCGAGCAGCACCACGGCCGCGAGCAACACGAAACCCAGCACCGCGGCCAACGCGTGGACGATCACCAGCCACGCGGGCAGCAGCAGGTTGTTCCACTTGTAGCGCAGGCTCAGCACCGCGCCGCCGCCCGCCGCGACCAGGAACAGCAGCAGCGCCAGCTGGGCCATCGCGGGGACACCTTCGGCCAGTGCCGCGTAGGCCAGCAACGTGAGTCCGGCCGCGGCCAGCAGGCCGTGGAACATCGCCAGCCACGCGGGTGGATTGTGCTTGCCGGCAAACCGGATGCCCGCCATGGTCACGCCGCCCAGGGCGGCAAGCAGGAACAACAGGACGGAAACCTGCAACATCGACGCGACGTCCATAACGAAGTCCTCCGGAGGAACACTCCCCCGGTGGCGGATCCCCCGGGGTGCCCGGGGACGTTAGGTTGGCGCCGGTGAGCGCGACGTGTTCATCGCGCGTTCGGACTCGTCAACGCAGCTGGCTGTCCTTGCTGCCCCGCCGGTTGTAACCGGAGGCCCCCAGCTCCTCGCGGTCGTGCGCTTCCTGGCAAGCCACGCACAGCCGCACCCCGGCAACGGCCTTGCGCCTCGCCTCGGGGATAGCGGCGTCGCACTCCTCGCAGTGGGTCAGTCCGGGACCCTCGCGCAGTTGGCTGCGGGCCCGCTTGATCGCGTCCTTGACGGTCGCATCGATCTGGTCCTGTACCGCGCCGTCGCCTGCCCAGCCGGTCGCCATGGCATTCCTCCGTGTTTTCACGTGCATTGGGAGGATATCCCGGACGGCGTGAACACCGGCCCCGTTATCCTTGTCGGCCCCTTGCGCCCGGCGATACCCGATGACCGAACGACTGCCCTCGTGGATCCAGGAATGGCTGACCGTGGTCGTGCCGCTGGGACAGGTGTTGCTGATCCTGCTGGCCGCTTGGCTGCTGCGGGCGGTGACACGGCGCGTGGTCGACCGTCTCTGCACGCGACGCGGTTTCCCGCCCGAACTGGCCATCGCCGGTCGACGTGTCATCGGCTTCCTCATCTATGCAGCCGCGCTGCTGCTCGTGCTGGAGCGCCTGGGTGTCTCCGGTACCGTGCTGTGGACGGCGTTCACCGGGTTCGCGGCGGTTGGCGCGGTGGCGTTCTTCGCGGCGTGGAGCGTGCTGTCCAACATCTTCTGCACGGTACTCATCCTGACCACCCGGCCGTTCCGACTGTATGACCACATCGAGATCCTCGAGAACGGCGAAAAGCCCGGGCTGAAAGGTCGCGTCATCGACGTGAACCTGGTTTACACGACCCTGCAGGAGCAGCGCGAGGACGGCTCCGACACCGTGCTGCGGGTGCCCAACAACCTCTTCTTCCAGCGCACTGTGCGTCGCTGGCGAACCGCACCGGCGCCGCCACAGACGTCGGCCGGCGAGCCCCACAGCGAGTTCGCGGGCTGACACACACCCGTACGCGCCGCCATCGCCATCACATTTCCACGCGGCGTTTCGTCCCGCCCGCCCGGATTCAGCACCTCGCCGTCGCGTGCGCGTTAGTCTTTGCGCCGCAATCGGTGCCCCGCCCTCCTTTCTAACGAGACAACCCAGATGATCCGACCCGCCACTCTGCTCCTTGCCGCTATCGTCCTCGCCTCGGGCCCGGTGATGGCCTCCAGCTTTGGCGGTACCTCGGCCGGCGCATCCTCGGCGGGGTCGTCGGGCAGCTCGGGAAGCACCTCGGGCGACGACAAGGTGGTGCTGCAGGCACGCGACGACGCCGCGAGCTTTGTCGCCAGTGACGGGCGCATCCGCGGCGCGCAGCTGGAAGCGGCGCTGATGAGCCTGCGCGAGCGCCACGCCGACGCCCGCCTGGCCAGCGACATGGAGCTGGCACGGGCGATCCTGGCGTTCTGATCCGCACGCCAATGCGCTGGGCGCGCGCACTTGCGCTGGTGCCCTTGCTGGCTGCGGCCGGACTGGTCCATGCCGGTTCGGCCGCCCGCCCTGAAACCGGTCCCGCGGCTGGGTTTGAGCCCCGCATCGACCCGTCACTGAGCGCTGCAGAAGTCGCCGCTACACGCGACCTGCTTGCCGCTGCGACACGGCCCCTGCCCGATCGTTGGCTCGCCTCACTTGGAAAGGTAGAGGTGTACTGGAAGGACCTGCCCGAAGACGTTCACGGGCGGGCGACCGCCTCACGGATGCTGCTGGACCGGTCCCTGCTCGACGGCTGGATGGCACGCCCATCGGGCGCCGGCAGCAGCCACCCCGCCACGCGCGCCGCACTGGCCGCGGTGATCCACGAACTGGCCCACTTCCACGACCGCAGTTCGACTGGCGGGCTCTCGCGTGACCCGCGCCTGCTCGACCTCGCCGGCTGGCAGGTGAGTCCCGCCCGGCTCGGCCTGCGGCATCCGGACAATGCGTTCACCGACCGCAGCCCGGACCGCTACGAACTCCAAAGCCCGGTCGAGTACGTCGCGGTCAATCTCGAGCACTTCGTGCTGGACCCGCAGTACGGTTGCCGCCGCCCCGCCCTGCACCGGTATCTGGTGGCTCACTTCGGGGGCGGCCCGATGCCGGCAATGTGCCCGCCGGGCCTGGTGTTCCTGCAACCGGGGCGTGGCCAAGCCGACAGCACGCTGCAGCTGGACCCGCAGCGCGTGTACGCGGTCGATTACCTCCTGGCCGAAGGCAACGACCGCCTGATGAGCCGGTGGGGCCACAGCATGCTGCGGCTGGTGGTGTGCGCGCCCGGCCGAGCGCCTGGCCCGGATTGCCGCCTCGACCTCGATCACCACATGGTGCTGTCGTTCCGCGCCTTCGTCGACGACGTGCAGATCTCGAGCTGGCGCGGGCTTACCGGCTCCTACCCCTCGCGTCTGTTCATCCTGCCGCTGGCGCAGGTGGTCGACGAGTACACACGGATCGAGCTCCGCGGGTTGCAGTCCATCCCGCTGGACCTGGGCCCGGCGGAGATCACCGGCCTGGTCGAGCGTGCCGCGCAGCTGCACTGGAGCTACGACGGCGACTACTTCTTCGTCAGCAACAACTGCGCGGTCGAGACCTTCAAGCTGCTGCACGACGGCGTACCGCGGCTGGCAGGCGAACCGCTCGCGAGCATCACGCCGACCGCGCTGCTCCGCCGGCTGGTCGCGTCGGGCATCGCCGACACCACGGTGCTTGATGACCCGGCCGCAGCGCGCCGGAACGGCTACTACTTCGAGGCGGCCGACACCCGCTACCAGGCGATGTTCGAGGTCGCCCGCGGCGTGCTCGGGTTGCCGCAGTCGCGCGTGCAGGACTGGCTGGACTTGCCGCCCGAAGAACGGTCACCGTGGATCGCGAAGACGGACATGCGTGCCGCGGCGGCACTGTTGCTGCTTGAGAACGCCGCGCTGCGCCGGCACGAATTGCTTGCGCGCGACGAACTCAAGCGGCTGCTGTCCCGCAGCGGTGGTCGATGGGACGATAAGGCGGCACGCAGTCGCGACGCGCTCCGGCAAGTCTTGGACCTGGAAGGCCTGTTGAGCCGGCCGGCGCAGGTGCTGGCCCGGGCCGGGGTCGGTTCCTGCTACGGCCTGCCCCAGGCCCGCGAGCGCGAGGTCCTCGCGCGGCTCGGGCCCGGTCTGGCGACCTCGTGGCGGGAACGCAGCGAACAACTGCGCGCGGAGGCACGGAGCTGGCTGTCGCCCGGACGTCGTGCCGCCATCGCGGGCGCAGAGGCGAACATCGAGGAACTCGGCGACCGGCTGGGGCGGCTCCATCGCGAAGGCGATGGCTTCAGGTTCGACCGGTCGTAAAACGCGCTAGCCGTTCGGCGTCTCGGACGGCGAGGACTGCGTCTGGGAGGGGTTGGCGGCCTCCTTGGCGGCCTGCTTCTTGGCCTGCTTTTCGTCCTGCTTCTTCTTCTTGGCGATCTCGCGCTGGCGCTTCTCGAACGAGTAATTGGGTTTTGCCATGGGCTCTTTATCTCGGTAGGGAGGCCCCCAGTCTAGACCGTGTGGGCCGGTTACCGGGTCCGGGGCCTAAAGCGCTTCCGAAACCACCGGGCTGGCGGGCGGGTTTCCGGCCGCCTTTCGGCGGCGCGCACGCTTGTTGCGGTACATCGCCGCGTCAGCCGCCGCCAGCAGCGACGAGGCATCGGACCGCCCGTCATGCAGCACCCAGCCGACACTGCCACGGATGCGCAACTCCACTCCGTCGATGCTGCGCGGATGGCCCAGCGCGGCCACGACGCCCTGCGCGATCGCCGGCATGTCGGTGCTGCCGTGGCGCAGCGACTCCAGCAGCACCACGAACTCGTCGCCACCGAGCCGCGCGATGAGGTCACCGGCGCGCAGCCGGCCGCTGAGGGCCGCCGCGGTCTCGCGCAGCACCGCATCGCCCATGGCGTGGCCGTGGGTATCGTTGACGGCCTTGAAGTCGTCCAGGTCGAGGAACAGCAGCGCGAACTGTTCGGGCCGGTCGTGTCGGCGGCAGGCCGCGTCCAGCCGCTGAAGGAATTGCGTCCGGTTGGGCAGCCCTGTCAGCGCGTCGTACAGCGCGGCGTCCTGGTACTCGCGTGCCTGTGCGCGGGTCGCTTCCAGCGAGCTCTCCAGCCGGGCCAGCAGCCGCGCGTTGTCCTCCAGCGCGACCTGCCGGCCCAGCGCGCCGCCCAGCGCGTTGCCGATCAGCGCGACGGCCTGCGCATCGATGCCGTCGAACGCGCATGGCACGCTGGAGCACACCTCCAGCACGCCCAGCACCTGGTCGCCGAACCGCAGCGGCGTGGCAATCAACGATTCCAGCGAACACTGCGCGCGTGCCGGTCCCTCCATGCGCGGATCGGTCAGGGCGAAATCGCTGTGCAACGCCTGGTGCGAAGCCAGGCATGCGCGCGCCAGGGTCTGGCCGTCGCCGAACGCGGCCCGGTCCACCCGGCGCATCTGGCCGCGCGCCGACGCGACCCGGAGCGCTCCGTCGCCTTCGGCCATCAACACGACGGCACCGGTGGCGCGCGTGAGTTCCATCACGGTCGCCGTGGCCTCGCCGAGGAACGAACGCGTGTCGCCCGGGTGCTCGGCGATGCGCACCAGCGCGTCGACCACGCTCCGCAGGCGGAGGTACTCGCTCCGGCCATGCGCCTGGCTGCTCCACGAGACCATCCGCGGCTGGGGTTGCTGCCCGGGGGTTGCGACCATCGAAAACCGACCTGCCACTGCTTCCATCAAACCCCGATGGTCGGGCCGCGGCGGTAAAGCGCCGGTGATTTGGCCGATGGAAAAGAGTGACGCGTGACACGACTCGGGGATCGAGTGCGCTGCCGGCAGGAATTCCCGATCGACGCACCCACCGGACACGCCGGTTTCGCCACGGCCCTCCGCAGGCCGCTAGCCGCTGCAGCCCCCGCAACAGATCGACGGCAACTGGTGGATGTCGCCCGGCGCCAGCACCAGTCCGGCCGCGGACAGGACCCCGGCGAGTTCGCCGGCGTCGAGTGCCGCGGCCACGCGCAGGGTGCCGTCGGGGTCGATGTCGACCAGCGCGGCCGGGTCGATGTCGAAGATCGCGCCTTCGATTGCAGCCAGCGCAGCCTGGACGTTGCGGGCCGTCACATGGAATTCCATGGTCACCTCCTGACGAGCGGGCCTGCCGGCCCTGTGTGAATGCTCGCTCACACCGCGCGGGACGGCCCTGACCCCGGTCAAGCGCGCCGGCATCGGGCCCGGCCGGCCCGCGCGCCCTACACTGGCAGACCGCCCGCCCCCGACCACGCCATGCCCGACGCCGATTTGCCCGCCCCGACCCGCCTCGACAAGCGCGTCGCCGACCTGGTCCGCTGCTCGCGCGCCGACGCCCAGCAGTACATCGCCGGCGGCTGGGTGTCGGTGGACGGCCGGGTGGTCGAGGATGCGCAGACGCCGGTCACCGGCGAAGTGGTCGAGCTGGCCCCTGACGCCCGGCTGGAAACGGCCGAGCCGGCCACGATGCTGCTGCACAAGCCGGCGGGCATGGAAACCGCCGCGACCCCGGCGCTGGTGACGCCAGCCACGCGCACGGACGCGGACACATCGGGGCTGCGCACGCTGCAGCGGCACTTCCAGCACCTTACCCCGTTGATGCCGCTCGACGCCGAGGCCAGCGGGCTGCTGGTGCTGAGCCAGGACGGCCGCGTACGCCGGCGCCTGACCGAGGACTACTCCTCGATCGAACAGGAGTTCATCGTCGAAGTCGAAGGCGAACTGTCGCCGTGGGGGTTGCCACGCCTCGCGCACGGGCTGTCGTATGAGGGCCGGCGGCTGCCGCCCTGCAAGGTCAGCTGGCAGAACGAGATCCGCCTGCGGTTCGCGATCAAGGACGTGCGGCCGGGCCAGCTGCGGCACATGTGCAGCGAGGTCGGGCTCGGCGTCGTCGCGATCCGGCGCATCCGCATCGGCCGCGTCGCCATGGGCAAGATGCCGGTCGGCGAGTGGCGCCACCTGCCGGCCGGCGAGCGCTTCTAGCCGGCCTCAGTCGTCCTCGGCGGCGGCTTCGCGCCCCTGCTGGCGGATCAGTGCTTCCTCGCGCGCGTCGTTGATCGCCTCGCGCACGCTGTCCAGGTCGACACGGCGCTCGTCGTGCACGAACGTGCCGGTCAACACGCTGTCGGGCCGCAGGTCGCCGGTTTCGAACAGCGCCCACATCTCCTCGCCGTACCACGTGTCGAACAGCTCGGGGGCGAAGCGGCCCAGGTACGCGGTGAGGTTGTTGACGTCGCGCAGCAGCATCGTGCGCGCCGCATTGTTGCCGGCGGCGCTCACCACCTGCGGGAAGTCGATCACCACCGGGCCTTCGGGACCGACCAGCACGTTGTACGGCGACAGGTCGCCGTGGATCAGTCCGCTGCACAGCATCCGCACGACCTGCCGGACAAGCACGGCGTGGAAGTCGCGCGCCTGCTCCGCGGGCAGCTCCACCTCGCCGAGCCGCGGGGCCGCGAACCCCTCGGCGTCCGTCACCAGCTCCATCACCAGCACGCCGTTGAAGTAGCCGTGCGGCTCGGGCACGCGCACGCCGGCGTCGCGCAGCTGATACAGGGCGTCGACCTCGGCGTTCTTCCAGGCGGCCTCCTGCTGCTTGCGGCCGTAGCGGGTGGCCTTGCCGATCGCACGGGCCTCGCGGCTGCCGCGCACCTTGCGGCCCTCCTGGTACTGCACGCGCTGCTGGAAGCTGCGCTGCGCCATGTCCTTGTAGACCTTCGCGCACCGCACCTCGTTGCCGCTGCGCACCACGTAGACGGCGGCCTCCTTGCCACTCTTGAGCGGGCGCAATACCTCGTCGATCACGCCGTCGTCGATCAGCGCCTGCAGGCCGTTGGGGGTCTTCATGGAGTCCTTGCGTGGGGACCGGGGCACAGGCCGCCGGCTCGGGCCGCGTATCTTCGCAGGCCCGGCGCCGCCGCGCTCAGTCCACGCCGTGCCGCAGGCGCTCCCAGATGGCGGGGGTCGACGCCGAACGCGGCTCGACCACGGCCAATGCGGGCAGCGCGCACGACGGATCCAGCCTCCCCTGCCGCGACAGCAGGGCCAGGCTGCCGGCCAGCCGGCCGAAGCGCAGCGAGCGCCCCAGCGCGCTCATCGCCGCCGGGTCTTCCAGCGACTGCTCGTCCAGCGCCTGGATGATCCGTCCCGACAGCTCCCACTTGCGCGCCAGCCGGCACGCGGTCGGCGCCGCCCATTGGTCCAGCAGGCCCGCCGCGAGCGACGCGTTGGCCACCAGGCCGCGCTGGCGGGCGTACTGGTCGCGCACCACACGGGTGACGATGGTCGCGCCCAGCCCGTGCAACAGCCCCAGCAACTGCGCGGCGAATGCGTCGTCGCGCTCGACCAGCTTGGCGTGGTCGGCCGCGGCGGCCGCCGACAGCAGCGTGTGTTCCCAGGTGACCGGCGCGAAGCGGGCGAAGACACCGCCGCCGGCGCCCATCACCGGTTGCACCAGCACCGCCGCGATGATCTGGCGGATGCCGTCGGTGCCGACCAGCGCCACCGCCCGCTCGATGCTCTCGACCGGCTTGGACTGGACCCGGTACAGGGCGCTATTGGCGTAACGCAGCAGGTTGCCAGCCAGCGCCGGGTCGCGCGCGATGATCGCCGCGATGGCCCTGCCCGACGCGTCGGGGTCGTTGACCTTGCGCATCAGTTGCGGCAGCAGGTTCGGCCGGCGGGGGGTGTAGTGCGGGCGGGCCTCGATGTGCTCCAGCACCTCGACCGTCCCTGCCACCACCTCGGCGTGGCCGGGGCGCATAACCACCGGCTTGCCACCCAGCGCCACCGCGTGGAACCGCCCCAGCAGGTCGCGCGCGAGCACTGCGGGGTCGGCCGCATCGACCGGAACGGCAGGGTCGGCCGCGTCCTCCACCGGCTCGGAATCGTCACCGTGAACGGGCGAAGCGGCCGTCGTCGCCCGGAGCACCGCCGGCGCGCGACGCAGGTGCCACCAGCCCGCCGCCACCGCAAGCAGCGCCAGCACGATGCCCGCGACCACGCCCATCTCCGATCCGCCCATGCCGCCCATCGCTTCCCCTTCGGCCGTCCTGTCCATCGATCCCCGGCCATGCAGGCACGTGGGCACGCCCCGATAACGGCCGCCGCGCTAGAACCTGAAGCGCCGCAGGAGACCTGCGCCCTCTCCCCCCAAACAAGCGAGGCACCCATGCCCACACCACAGGAACTCGAAGCCCGCCTCTGGAAAGCGCTCGACAAGGACCGCACCGTCATGCTCGGCGTCCACGAGGCCGATGGCCACATCCATCCCATGACGGCGCTGGTGGAGAACGAGCGCTCGCCGATCTGGTTCTTCACCTCGCGCGACACCGAACTCGCCCAGCAACTGGCGACGCCCCGCCCGGGCTTTGCCACCTTCGCCTCGAAGGACCACGAGCTGTTCGCGGTGATCAACGGCAACCTGCGCATCGACAACGACCGCGCGGTCATTGACCGCCTGTGGAACCCGTTCATCGCTGCATGGTTCGAAGGTGGCAAGGACGACCCGAAGGTCACTCTGCTGCGCTTCGATGCCGGCCCCGCGCAGCTCTGGGAAAACGAGAACAGCCTGCTGGCCGGGGTGAAGATGCTCTTGGGCGCCGACCCGAAGAAGGACTACCAGGACAAGGTGGCGGACGTCGACCTGCGCTGACGCCGGCGGGCACGCACTCCACCGATCCGGCGGCACCTGACCCAGGTCAGGTGGCCGCCCCGGGGTACCGCGTAGCATCCGGCCCAAAGACGGAGGCACGCATGCACGGCGAGTACAAGGTTCCCGGCGGCAAGCTGGTGGTGGTCGATCTCGACATCGACGCGGGCCGGTTGGCCAACGTCCAGGTCAGCGGCGACTTCTTCCTGCATCCCGATTCGGTGCTGGCGACCATCAACGCGGCACTGGAGGGGCTGCCGGCCGACGCGACCGAAGGCCGGCTGGCCACCGTCGTGCGGGACGCGCTCGCGCCGGGATCGACCTTGTACGGCATCACGCCGGAAGGCGTCGCGGTGGCGGTGCGCCGCGCACTCGAGGCGTGGCTGCCGGAGGCCGGGGCATGAGTGGCAGCAACTGGCGCGACCACGACTGGCAGCTGATCCACGCGCCGGCGCAACCCCCCGCCCTGCACATGGCGCTGGACGACGTGCTGATGGACGAGGTCGGTCGCGGCCACCGCCCGCCCACCCTGCGCATCTGGGAATGGGCCGGCCCGGCGGTGGTGATCGGGCGCTTCCAGTCGCTGCGCAATGAGGTCGATGCCGAGGCCGCCGAACGCCACGGCATCGAGGTGGTGCGGCGCATCAGTGGCGGCGGCGCGATGTTCATCGAGCCGGGCAACACCATCACCTACTCGATCGTCGCGCCGGACTCGCTGGTCGACGGCATGGGGTTCGAGCAGGCCTACGCATACATGGACGAGTGGGTGCTGGCCGCGCTGGCCGGCCTGGGCATAGACGCGTGGTACCAGCCGCTCAACGACATCACCTCCGCCGCCGGCAAGATCGCCGGGGCGGCACAGGCGCGGCGCGGCCGGACGGTCCTTCACCACGTGACGATGGCCTATGACATCGACGCGTCGAAGATGCTCGACGTGCTGCGCATCGGCCGCGAGAAGCTGTCCGACAAGGGCACCGCCAGTGCCGCCAAGCGCGTAGACCCGTTGCGCAGCCAGACCGGCCTGCCGCGCGAGGCGGTCATCGAAAAGATGCTCGAAACCTTCCGCGAGCGCCACGGCGGCACGGTCGACACGCTGAAGCCCGATGAGCTTCAGCGGGCCGAGGCGCTGGCCACGAGCAAGTTCATGAGCCGGGAGTGGACGACGGTGGTTCCCTGAGCCCCTCGGGCTCAATCACCTCGCCGTCCTCCTTCGTAAAGGGCTCCGTCAGCGGCGGCAGGACCTGAAGCACCACTTCTGACGGCCGGCACAGCCGCGTGCCCAGTGGCGTTTCAACAAACGGCCGGTTGACCAGGATCGGCGCCGCCATCATCGCGTCGATGAGCTGGTCGTCCGACAGATCCGGGTTGTCCAGGCCGAGCTCGGCGTACGGCGTGCCCTTCTTGCGCAGCGCATCGCGGACCGAGAGCCCGGCCGCCGCGATCAGCCCGACCAGCCGTTCGCGCGACGGCGGGTCGCGCAGGTATTCGACCACCGTCGGCTCGATGCCCGCGTGACGGATCAGCGCCAGCGTGTTGCGCGAGGTGCCGCAGTCGGGGTTGTGATGGATCGTCACCTTCATGGCCGGGTCCTCAGCTGCAGGTCGATGTGGTGCCGCAACAGGCCTGACGCGCCGGTTGCACGGCAGGGGCCTCCACGGCGGTTGAAGGCGGTGCCGCTGCCGTACCCGAAGCGCTCGCCAGCGTCGCCGCCGACAGGTCGCCCTTGCGCTCGCTGTAGCGGCTGGTCAGGTAGTCGCTGTTGCCGCGCACCAGCAGGGTGAACTTGACCAGCTCCTCCATCACGTCCACCACGCGGTCGTAGTACGGCGACGGCTTCATCCGGCCGTTGTCGTCGAACTCCTGCCACGCCTTCGGCACCGACGACTGGTTGGGGATGGTGACCATGCGCATCCAGCGGCCCAACTGGCGCAACGCATTGACCACGTTGAACGATTGCGACCCGCCGCAGACCTGCATCACCGCCAGCGTGCGGCCCTGGGTCGGACGGACACCGGCCTGCTCCAGCGGCAGCCAGTCGATCTGGTTCTTGAACACCGCCGTCAACGTGCCGTGGCGTTCCGGGCTGACCCACACCTGCCCCTCCGACCACTCCGACCACTCGCGCAGCTGCCGCACCTGTGGATGGTCGTCGCCGACGCTGTCCAGCAACGGCAGCCCGTGCGGGTGGAACACGCGGGTTTCGGCGCCGAACAGGCGCAGCAGTCGCTCGGCCTCAAGCGCGAGCTTGCGGCTGTAGGACTGCGGCCGCAGTGAGCCATACAGGATCAGGATGCGCGGCGGGTGGCCGGCCGCGTCCAGGCCCAGCTTTTCGCGGGCGGGTATGTCCACCGCCGCCGCGGCCAGGTTGCCGAGGTCCGAAATCGTCGTCATGGCGTTGCCTTGTTCGATTGTTCGAGTATTCTAGAAACATGGAATTGCACAATGCAACCACCGCCCTCGCCGCGCTCGGGCAACCCACGCGGCTTTCCGTGTTCCGCCTGCTGGTCGAGGCCGGTCCCGATGGGCACACCCCTGGCGAGATCGCCGAGGCGCTGGCACTGCCGAACGCGACACTGTCGTTCCACCTCAAGGAGTTGGCCGCTGCCGGGCTGATCCAGGGCGAGGCCGAAGGTCGACACATCCACTACCGCGCCGACTTCGCGACGATGGCTGCGCTGGTCGAATTCCTGACGCGCAACTGCTGCGGCGGCGACCGCAACCGCTGCCTTCCGCCGGGAGAGGCCTGAGCCATGCTGCTGGCACTGCTGATCTTCATCGCCACCATCGTGCTGGTGGTCTGGCAACCGCGCGGCCTCGGCGTCGGCTGGAGCGCAACCCTGGGCGCCGCGCTCGCGCTGCTCACCGGCGTGGTCGGGCTGGCCGACATCCCGGTGGTCTGGGGCTTCGTCTGGAACGCCACCTTCACCTTCATCGCGGTCATCGTCATCAGCCTGTTGCTCGACGAGGCCGGCTTTTTCGAGTGGGCGGCGCTGCACGTGGCGCGCTGGGGCAAGGGCCGCGGGCGCCGGCTGTTCGTGCTGCTGGTGCTGCTGGGCGCGGCGGTGTCGGCCCTGTTCGCCAATGATGGCGCGGCGCTGATCCTCACCCCGATCGTGATCGCGATGCTGCTGGCGCTGCGCTTCAGCCCGGCCGCCACCCTCGCCTTCGTGATGGCGGCCGGCTTCATCGCAGACACCGCAAGCTTGCCGCTGGTGGTGTCCAACCTGGTCAACATCGTGTCGGCGGACTACTTCGGCATCGGATTCGCCGAGTACGCATCGGTGATGGTGCCGGTCAACCTGGTCTCGGTGGCCGCCACGCTGGGCATGCTGATGTGGTTCTTCCGCCGCGACATCCCGGCCGACTACGACGTCGCCCTGCTCAGGCACCCGGACAGCGCGATCGTGGACCGCACCACGTTCATCGCCGGCTGGGGCGTGCTGGCGCTGCTGTTGGTGGGGTTCTTCGTGCTGGAGCGCATCGGCGTCCCGATCAGCGTGGTGGCCGGCGCCGGCGCGCTGGTGCTGCTGGCCGTGGCCGCGCATGGCCACCGCGTATCCACCCGCAAGGTGCTGCGCGAAGCGCCATGGCACGTGGTGGTGTTCTCGCTGGGCATGTACCTGGTGGTCTACGGCCTGCGCAACGCCGGCCTGACCGACCACCTGGCGCAGTTGCTGGACGTCTTCGCCGCGCACGGCGTATGGGGCGCGACGCTCGGCACCGGCTTGCTGACCGCGTTCCTGTCTTCGGTGATGAACAACATGCCGACGGTGCTGGTCGGCGCGCTGTCCATCGACGCCAGCCAGGCCGAGGGCGCCGTGCGCGAGGCGATGGTCTACGCCAACGTCATCGGCAGCGACCTGGGCCCGAAGTTCACCCCCATCGGCAGCCTGGCCACCCTGTTGTGGCTGCACGTACTGGCCCGCAAGAACATCCGGGTGACCTGGGGCTACTACTTCAAGGTCGGCGTGGTACTGACGCTGCCGGTGCTGCTGGTGACCCTGGCGGCGCTGGCGCTGCGACTGACGTTGGCCTGACCGCGCCGCACCCCCTATCGTCGGCGCGATGGCCCCCGCAGCAACCACCGGCGCGCTCGAGATCTTCCGCGTGTTCCTGGGCCTGGGCACCACCTCGTTCGGCGGGCCGGTAGCGCACCTGGGCTACCTGCGCGAAGCGTTCGTCACGCGCCGCGGCTGGCTCGACGAGCCGCAGTTCGCGCAGCTGTTGGCGATCTGCCAGTTCCTGCCGGGGCCGGCCAGCAGCCAGCTCGGGTTCGGGATCGGCCTGCTTCGTGGCGGCTGGGCGGGCGCGCTCGCCGCATTCGCCGGGTTCACCCTGCCGTCGGCGCTGCTGATGCTGGCCTTCGCCGTGGTGGCACCGCACGTGGCGGGCGGACCCGGCGCCGCCGCGCTGCATGGCCTGAAACTGGTCGCGGTGGCCGTGGTGGCGCACGGCCTGATCGGCATGTGGCGCGCACTGGCTCCCGACGGGTCGCGCACGCTGCTGGCGCTGGCCGCTGCCGCGCTGCTCACGATCACCGGCAATGCCTGGTTCCAGCTCGCGGCCATCGCAGGCGGTGGCGTCGCCGGCCTGTGGCTGTGCCGCGGCCTCGCGCCATCCCAGCCCGTGGCGCTCCCCGTACCGCACGGCCGCGGCGCCGCGCTGGCGTGTCTGGCGCTGTTCGCCGCCGCACTCCTGGCAGCCATCGCGCTCGCCGTGCCTGCCACCGGTCCGACGAGCAGCCCGGCCACGGCCGATCTCGCGTCCGCGTTCTACCGCGCCGGGGCGCTCGTGTTCGGTGGTGGCCACGTGGTCTTGCCGCTGTTGCAGCAGAGCGTGGTCGAACCCGGCTGGGTCAGCGAAGACGTGTTCCTGGCCGGCTACGGTGCCGCCCAGGCGGTCCCCGGCCCTATGTTCACCCTGTCGGCGTTCCTGGGGGCCGAGGCGTGGCCCGGCACGCCGATTGCCGGCGCGGCGGTTGCGCTGGCGGCGGTGTTCCTGCCGGGCTTCCTGCTGCTGCTCGCGGTCCTGCCGGCGTGGTCGCGGCTGGTGGCACATCCTCGGGCCATGCGCGTGGTCGCCGGCATCAACGCGGTGGTGGTCGGGCTGCTGCTGGCGGCGCTGTACGACCCGGTGCTCACACAGGGCGTGCGCAGCATGGCCGACGCGCTGGTCGCCGCGGTCGGGCTGGCCTTGCTAGCGGTGTTTGGCCGCTCCGCGTTGTGGGTGGTGGCCTGGTGCGTCGGTGCGACCGTCGTCCTGTCGCTGGTGGGCATCGGCTGAAGGACGTGGCGCGCTGGCTCGCCCCTACGCGGCGATGCCCCACTGGAACACCAGCCCGCACACCGCGCCCAGTGCGGCCCCTGCCACCACCTCGCGGAGCGCGTGGCGGCGCAGCACCAGCCGCGACCACGCCACCACCACCGTGGCGACCAGCAGCGTCGCAAAGGCGGCCGCGTGCGGCCACGCGATGCACGCCGCGAACATCGCAAACGCGACATGCAGGGAGGCCTTGAGCCACCCGCGCAACAGGTGGCCGGCCAGCACGATCAAGCCGGACAGGCCGATCGCGGCGACGATGCCGCGGTGCGACCCCAACACGGCGAGGATCGCCGCAATGCCCAACAACAGCCACGAGGCAAAGCGATTGAGCTGCGCGCGCTCGTGCCGCTCCGACGCATCAATATGCGTCCAGCGACCTGACCGCGTCTGCCAGGCGCTGTAGCCCATCACCACCACCGCCGCGGCCAGTGTCAGGCCCAACGCCTGCCAGCGCAGGCGCGCGCCGCCCTCGGCCGCACCCGTCGCCACGACGGCGGCACCGACCATGACCACCGCCGGGTGGAAGATGATCGAGGCCGCGCCGGCCAGCCGCTGGGTGGTCAACGTTGCAGGCGGGCGCAGCGGTTGTGACACGGTGGTTCCCCGGTGGCGTCGTCGGTGATCGGATGAACATACGGCGGCGACCGGCGGCGAGCCAGCGGTATCTCGCGCCGCGCCGGGGTCCCTGTCAGCGCGTGCCTGCCACCACCTCGACCAACGACTCGGTGCCGTCCAGCCTGCGCACCTTGAGCCGCAGCAGGTCGCCGGGGCCCAGGCTGTCCATCAGCGCCGAAAGCTTCTTCGCCTTCGCTCCCGCCACCGGCGTGCCGTTGGCCGACAGCAACAGGTCGCCGACGCGGAGCCCCGCCTTCTGTGCGGGCGAACCCTCGGCGATCCGGGCGATGGACGCTGCCTCGATGGTCGGGTTGAGCATGAACCCGCTGGTATCGAGCTCGACTGCAAAACCGAAACTGGCCTTGCCCGCCAGCGCATTGCCGGGCAGGCCCAGGACGAGGAGAACGGTCAACAACAACGTACGTAGCGACATGGGATCCTTCCTTGTGATGGTGTGGACGCCCCCGCCGCGGCGCGACGGGGACCCGGAGTCGACCACCGCCCGCAGGCCGAGTTCCCCGCCACGCCCATCAGCCGACTTTGTTGCTGTCATCCCACAGCATCGGCTCCCACAGCTCGACCTTGTTGCCGTCCGGGTCCATCACCCAGGCGAACTTGCCGTTCTCGTGCGACTGCGGGCCATCGATTGCCTCGATGCCGGCGGCCTGCAGCTGTGCCAGCAACGCGTCAAGATCGTCGACGCGGTAATTGATCATGAAGGCCGACTCGCTCGGTGCGAACCAGGTGCTGTCGGCCGCGGCCAGGTTCCAGACGGTCAGGCCACCATCGTTGGCGGTGTCATCAGGCCACTTGAGCACCGCCCCACCCCAGCTTTCCAGCGGGATACCCAGGTGCTGCTCGTACCACGACGCCAGCGCCCTGCTGTCGCCCTTGCACTTGAGGAACACACCGCCGATGCCGGTGACCTTTGCCATTGCATTCTCCCGCGTTGATGGCAGCCCGGCCGGGCAACCACCTGCAGGGTAGGCAAATCTCAGGCTGGCTGTCGGCCCCTGTGGTACGCCACCAGCGCATTGGCATGGCCATGCCCGATCCCGTGCTCGGCCTTGAGGTAGGCCACCTGCTCCATGTGCTTCCGGTCCCCCACGCCGTCGAGCACCGCGAACCAGTGCGATACCGGTTTGCCGTAGTGCTTTTCGATGGAGGGGAAGTACGAAGCGGGTCCCTTCGGTTTTGCGTCAACGGCCATGTCGCTCTCCTGCAGTCGATGAGGTGTGGCCGGCACGCCCATGCGCTCGCCGGCCTTGTACAGGTGCGACGACCGGCGTCCCCAGGAATCGACAGACGACGACCGGCATGCACGGCGAGCATCCGCCCGCCGTGCATGCCATTGCCACTACATGATGCAGCCGGGGTAGAACTTCGACCGCCGCGAGGTCTCGCCCCAGCCCGGGTCGCCGCAGCCCCACATCCGCACGCCGATCACGTTGCCGGCGTCGTCGTAATAGACCACCGAACTCGACGGAATTGCACTGCTCCCCGCGCTGCTGGTCATCGCCACCGTGCCCAGGGCCAGGCAGCACGCCAGGGCGAACCACCGGGTGAATCGCGTCCGCTGTTTCATCGACCGTCTCCTTGGTTGGGCCGCCCGGCGACGAATGGCCGACGCGGACAGCACCTTGCGATCCCCCTGCGCGGCCGAGCGTCCGGTGCGTTCTATTACCGGTGGGTGGACACAGTGTTACGGCCCCGTTGGGACGCGACGCGCATCACGGATTACCGCCGTCCTGCTTCATGGATGTTGACCAGCCGTCCGAACAGATCCGCACGTGGAAGCACGTCAACCCGTCGGCGGCGCCGCCCCCACCACATGCTCCACAAACGCCGCCATTGCCTCGCGGAAGGCGTCGGTGTCGGTGGCGTCCTGGTGCCCGCGGCCGGGCACGACCAGCAGCCGCTTGCGGTCTTCGGCCAGCGGGGCGATGTCGAACAGCTCGCGTGTGAAGCGTGCGGGGGTGACGTCGTCATCGGCGCCGACGACGAACAGGGCCGGTTCGTCCAGCGCGGCGACGGCGCGGCTGTTACCCATGCGGGCCAGGCCTTCGTCGGGCAGCACGCGCCACACCAGCGCGCGCACCCACCAGCGCTGCTGGGAGCGCAGGTGGGCGGTCCAGTCCTCGGTGGTGGTTACCGAGCTTTCGAGGATGACGCCGTCGACCGGTCGTTCGGCGGCGACGTGCCCGGCCATGAAGCTGCCGAGCGAATGGCCGTGCAGCAGCAATGGCATCCCGGCAAACGCGGGGTCGGCGCGCACCTGCGCGTGCACCAGGCCGGCATCGGCCATCAGCGTTTCGACGGTCGGCGTGCCACTGCTGCCGCCGTAGCCACGGTGGTCGACCAGCACGACGTTGACCGGGAGGTCGCGGTACACCGCGAGCGTGCGCGGAGCGAACCGCGCGACGGTGTAACCGTTGCCCCCGAAGTACAGCACGGTGGCCACCGCGTCCTCGCGGACGAACCGCAGGGATTGCAGGCGGTTTGCATCCGGCGTGGTGATGGCGGCCGGTTCGATGCGGTAGCCGGGGAACTCCGCATGCAGCACCGACAGGTCGACCGGCGGCGCGCTCCGCGCGATCACGATGTTGGATTCGTCGATCCGGTACGCGCAGCCGGCCACCACGACGGCGGCCAGCACAGCGCAGGCAATGCGGGTGATGCGTTTCATCGGCGTCCCTGTGAATCGTCGCAACCAGGCGTGCGCCCGATTCTGGCACGCGCCGGAGTCAGTGTTCGGGGTGCGGCGGTGGACCCTCGGGTTCGCGCAGTGGCGGCGGAGCGGTCGGGTCGACCGGGCGGTCCGGGATGGGGTCCACGGGGCGGTCAGGCATCGGATCGACCGGGCGGCTGGGGATGGGATCGGTCGGCTGGTCGGGGACCGGGTCGCGGGCGGGATGCGGTGCCTGGCCGGGGACGTCGCGGGGGTCGTGGACCGGGGGGACGGACGGGGTCATCGGGGGCCTCCAGGTAGGTGCGCTGTGGTGGCGCGTACGTCTGGATGGTGGCGTCGTGGGGTTGGTGTGTGGTGATCCGGGGATCTGCGAAGGGCATCGTTCCCACCGGGCGTTGGGGCAGCGGTGTAGGAGCGATGTAGGAGCGACGTGAGTCGCGATGCGTTGGGTTACGGGTTCCGGGTTTTGGGTTTCGCGTGATCGGTGGTGCGCGTTGAGCGTCGTGCTTTTCTTGTCAGTGGGTCGCGACTTACGTCGCTCCTACGGGGGGCGGGCGGTAAAAAAAGCCCCCGGGGGTGCCGGGGGCTTTGGGGGGCGTTGCGGGTTACCAGATGCGGACGCGGTCTTCCGGGGCGATGTACAGGGGGTCCGCCTCGGTGACGTTGAAGGCTTCGTACCACGCGTCGATGTTGCGCAGGGGGGCGAAGGCGCGGATGTGGCCAGGCGAGTGCGTGCCGTTGACCAGCTGCTGGCGCAGGGCGTCGTCGCGCCACAGGGTGCGCCAGACCTGCGCCCAGCCCATGAACAGGCGCTGCTCGCCGCTGAAGCCGTCGATCACCGGCGCCGGCTTGCCGTCGAGCGAGCGGCGGTAGGCCTCCAGCGCGATGGTCAGGCCGCCCAGGTCGCCGATGTTCTCGCCCATCGCGACCTTGCCGTTGATGTGCATGTCGGGCAGCTGCGGGAACTCGTAGGCCTCGTACTGGGCGCCCAGCTTGGCCGCCTCGGCCTCGAACTGGGTGGCGTCCTCCGCGGTCCACCAGTCGCGCAGCAGGCCGCTGCCGTCGGACTTGCGGCCCTGGTCGTCGAAGCCGTGGATGATCTCGTGGCCGATCACGCCGCCGATGGCGCCGTAGTTCACCGCCGGGTCGGCGTCGGGGTCGAAGAACGGCGGCTGCAGGATCGCGGCCGGGAACACGATTTCGTTCTTGACCGAGCTGTAGTACGCGTTGACGGTCTGCGGGGTCATGCCCCACTCGGCCTCGTCCACCGGCTTGCCGATGCGGACGCGGTCGTAGTCCCACTCGAACGCGGAGGCGCGCTGGATGTTGCCGAACACGTCGCCGTTGGCGATCTGCAGCGCGGTGTAGTCGCGCCAGGTGTCCGGGTGGCCGATCTTCAGGCCGAAGTTGGCCAGCTTCTTGGCCGCCTCGGCCTTGGTGGCCGGGCTCATCCACTCCAGCTGCTCCAGCCGCGCGCCCATCGCCGCCTTCACGTTGGCGACCAGGTCGTCCATCTTCGCTTTCGCGTCGGCCGGGAAGTACAGCTGCACGTAGTCACGGCCGATCGCCTCGCCCATCGCGGACTCGGCATAGCCCACCGCGCGCTTCCAGCGCGGGCGTTGCTCCGGCGTGCCGGACAGGAACTTGCTGCGGAAGTCGAACTCGGCATCGACGAACGCCTTCGACAGGTACGGCGCGGCGTTGTCGGTGGTGTGGAACGCCTGCCACGCCTTGAGGGTGTCCAGGTCGGTCTCGGCGAACACCTGGGCGATCTGCGGGAAGGCGCTGCCCTGGCGGATCACCGCGCGCTCGGCGTAGTCGACGCCGGCGGCCTTGAAGAACGTCGCCCACGGGAAGCCCGGCGCGGTGTGCTCGATGTGGGCGAGTTCGACCGGGTTGTAGGTCTTGTCGCGGTCGCGGCTTTCGGCGCGGGTCCAGTGCGCGTTGGCGATCTTCGTCTCCATCGCCATGATCCGCTCGGCGTTGGCCTGCGGCGCGTCCCAGCCGGCCAGTTCGAGCATCTGCGCGACGTACTGCACGTAACGTTCGCGCTGCGGGGCGAACTTTTCGTCCAGGTACATCTGGCGGTCGCCCAGGCCCAGGCCGGACTGGCTCAGGTAGAGCGCGTAGGTGTCGGGGTTCTTCTGGTCGTCGGACACGTAGGCGCCGAAGAAGGTGCCGCCGAAGCTCTCGTTGCGCTTGCCCATCAGCGCGGCGATGGCGTCCTTGTCGGCGGCGGCGCGGATCGCGTCCAGGTGCGGCTGCAGCGGCGCGGCGCCGAGCTTCTCGATCGTCGCCTCGTCCATGAAGCCGTGGTACAGCGCGGCGATCTTGGCAGCGTCGCCGCCGGTGGCCGGGTCACCCAGCGCGTAGCCTTCCAGCAGCTTGCGCACGCGGGCCTCGGACAGGTCGCGCAGGACCAGGAACGAGCCGTAGCTGGAGCGGTCCGACGGGATCTCCGTCGTGCTCGCCCAGGTACCGCTCACGTAGTCGAAGAAGTCCGCGCCGGGGTCGACGCTGGTGTCCATGCCGGCCGTGTCGATGCCCCAGGTGCCGAAACGGTTGGCCGGGATGGCGTCGGTGCTGCCGCCACCGGGGTCGTTGGCGCCGTCGAACAGCGCGATCGTGTGGCAGGCATCGTCGACGCAGGTGTCGTGGGCGGCGGCCGGCGCGGACGCCAGGCCAAGGGCGACGACGGTCGCCAGGCTGAGCAGGGTCTTGTTCAAGGTGGATCCCCCGGGGAACGGTGTTGGTGGTTCGACCGTCCGTTTTACCCTGCTTCGGGTCCGGGGCGCAGTGTCCTAAGTTGGCCTTTGGGCAGGCGTCGCCGGACGGTTCAGCTGTCCGGCGTTGTCGGGCCGCGCTTTGCGGCCCGTGCCGCGCTCAGCGGCCAAGCCGCCCGAGGATGTCGTCCAGCGGGTTGCCGTCGCCGTCGGCGTCCAGCAGCCCGGCGAGCGCGCCGA
>NZ_JBJXHK010000012.1:0-49072 GCF_046638635.1 Lysobacter zhanggongensis | reverse complement strand
GCCTGCTTGTCTGGATCGCCGCGTTCGGCGGCGACGCCGCGCGCCGGCGCGATCGCGCCGCGGCCGGTGTCGCCGGCTTGCTGATGACATCGATGCACATGACGTTGCTGGGGGTGCTGCTCGCACTGGCCTCCCGCCCGCTGTACGGCGGCCATGGCGACGTGCTCACGCTGTCCGGCCTGTCGCCCCTGCAGGACCAGCACCTGGGTGGCGTGCTGATGCTGGTGTTCGGCGGCGTGTCCTACCTGGCCGGCGCACTGGTGCTGCTGGCGGGCCTGCTGCGCGACCGGCGCGGGGTGGTGGCCAATGGGTGAGCACGCACCGGCAAACCGGCCCGGCCGGCTGCGGCGGTTCTGGCGCTGGCTGGTCGGCGACGCGTGGCTTCAGTCGCTCGCGCGGCTGGCCGTGGTCGGGCTGGCGGTAGCGGTGGCGGCGCTGCTGTTCGTTTCCGCCGGCTTCGTACCCATCGCAGCCAGCCAGCCGCATTGGCCGATCACCCGCTTCCTGCTGCACTTCGCGATGATCCGCTCGGTCCAGACCCACGCGCTTGCGGTCAACGAGCCGCCGCCGGAGGAGCGTCCGCTCAGCCGGGACGCGATGGTGCTCAAGGGTGCCGGCCATTACGCCAGCGGCTGCCTCGCCTGCCACGGTGCGCCCGGCCACCCCCGCGCCGAGGTCGTGCGGCACATGGAGCCGGCGCCGCCGTACCTGCCCCCCAGGATCGACCGGTGGAGCGACGAAGAGTTGTTCTGGATCGCCAGGCACGGGATCAAATACACCGCGATGCCGGCGTGGCCGTCGCACCAGCGCGACGACGAGGTGTGGGCGATGGTCGCCTTCCTGCGGGAGCTGCCGGGGTTGGAGCCCCAGGCGTTCCGGCAGCTGGCCTACGGCGCTGGCGCCGCCCGGATGCCGACCGGGGGCGCATCGCTCGACCAGCTCGAGCGCGGTACCGGAGCCACCGGTGGAGCCGCTTCGCGCCTGGAGACGGTGGTGGCGGACTGCGCGCGTTGCCATGGTCGGGACGGTAACGGCCGCGGCACGGGCGCCTTCCCGGCGCTGGCCGGCCAGAGCGAGCACTACCTGCTCGCGAGCCTGCAGGCGTACGCGGCAGGCGAGCGGCACAGCGGCGTGATGCAGCCGGTGGCCGCCGGGCTGGATGCAAGCGAGATGCGTGCGCTGGCGGGGTACTACGCCAGGTTGGCGGGTGCGCGCGGGGATGGGGCACTCGCGGTGGATGGGGGGGCGATCGCGGCTGAAGCCGCTCCTACAGGTGGTCGTGGGGCCGGGGATGCGCGGCGACCGGGAATCGAGGCGTCGGCGGCGCGGGGGGAGCGGTTGGCGCGACAGGGCGATGCGGCTGCGCGGATCCCCTCGTGCGTGGAATGCCACGGGCCGGGCGACGACGCCCGCAATCCGCGCTATCCACGCCTGGCCGGCCTGCACCCCGATTACATCGCCCTGCAGCTGCAGCTGTTCCGGAAGGAGCAGCGCGGCGGCACCGGCTACGCACACATCATGCGGACCGTGGCCCGGTCGCTGGAACCGCAGGACACCCGCGACCTGGCGGCGTGGTACGGCTCGCTGCCGGCGGGCGCGGCAAGCGCCCGGTCCTCGTCGTCGTCAGTAACTGCCACGGCAACGTCGTCGCCGCCGTCGCGATCCCAGGGCGAGTTGGCGACCGAACCGCTTCGCTCCTCCGACCGGAATCCGTAGGAGCGACGTAAGTCGCGATCGCAACCCCGCTCGCCTTCGCGCGGGGCACCCGGCACGGCTGTCAGTGGCATCGCGACTTACGTCGCTCCTACGCGCGAGCTCCGGGCCGATCGTGCACCGCGAGGCGGGCCGATCGCGCACGGCGACGCCGGGCCGATCGACGGGGTGACCGCGGGCCTATCGCGCTTGGCGATGGCGGGCCGAACACCCGGGCGAGCGTGTCAGAATGCCGGCTTTCCGGCTCCAGAATCCCCCGCCATGCGCCTGTCGCAATTCCATCTCCACACCAGCAAGGAAATCCCCGCCGACGCCGAGATTGTCAGCCACAAGCTGATGCTCAAGGCCGGCATGATCCGCAAGCTCGCCTCCGGCCTGTACACCTGGACCCCGCTGGGCCTGCGCGTGCTGCGCAAGGTCGAGCGCGCGGTGCGCGAGGAGATGGACGCCGCCGGTGCGATCGAAATGCTGATGCCGTCGGTGCAGCCGCGCGAGCTGTGGGAAGAAACCGGGCGCTGGGAGAAATTCGGCGGTCAGTTGCTGAAAATCCAGGACCGCAAGGACGCCTGGTATTGCTACGGCCCGACCCACGAAGAGGTCGTAACCGATTTCGCCCGCAACGAGCTGGCCAGTTACAAGCAGTTGCCGGTGTGTTTCTACCAGATCCAGACCAAGTTCCGCGACGAGATCCGCCCGCGCTTCGGCGTGATGCGCTCGCGCGAGTTCCTGATGAAGGACGCGTATTCGTTCCACCTCAGCGACGAAGACCTGGACCGGCAGTACCGGGTGATGTACGACGCCTACAGCCGCATTTTCACCCGGCTCGGGCTGGGTTTCCGCGCGGTATTCGCCGATACCGGCGCGATCGGCGGCAGCGCCTCGCATGAATTCCACGTCCTGGCCGACTCGGGCGAGGACGCGATCGCCTATGCCATCGATGGAAACGGTGCGGAAGGTTCCGGCTACGCCGCCAACGTGGAATTGGCCGAGGCGCTCGCCCCGGGCCAGCGTGCCGCCGCCACCGAAACCATGCGCAAGGTGGAAACCCCGACCCAGAAAACCTGCGAGGCCGTGGCCGGGCTGCTGGGGGTCGATCTGCAGCGCACGGTGAAATCGGTCGCGCTGATGACCGCCGACGCCGCGGCGCCGGCGTTCGTGCTGGCGCTGGTGCGCGGCGACCACGTCGTCAACGAGATCAAGCTGGGCAAGCTGGACGGCATGGCAGGTTACCGCGCCGCCACCGAGGCCGAGATTCTCGAGCACCTCGGCAGCACGCCCGGCTTCCTCGGCCCGGTTGCGCCCAAGCGGGCGATCACGGTCATCGCCGACCGCAGCGTCGCGGCAATGGCCGATTTCGTGGTCGGTGCCAACGAGCCGGGTTTCCACCTGGCCGGCGTCAACTGGGGCCGGGACCTGCCAGAGCCGGAACGGGTGGCCGATATCCGCAACGTGGTCGCAGGCGACCGGTCGCCCGACGGCAGCGGCACCCTCGGCATCGCGCGCGGCATCGAGGTGGGGCATATCTTCCAGCTCGGCCGACAGTACGCGGCGGCGATGGGTTGCACCGTGCTGGACGATTCCGGCAAGGCCGCCACGCCGACCATGGGCTGCTACGGCATCGGCGTCTCGCGCATCGTCGCGGCCGCCATCGAACAGAACCACGACGACAACGGCATCGCCTGGCCGGAGGCGATGGCGCCGTGGCAGGTCGCGGTGTGCGTGATCAATCCCAAGAAGGACGCCGCCGTGTCCGACGCGGCCGCGGCGCTCTACCGCGAACTCGCCGACGCGGGGCTGGACGTCGTGCTCGACGACCGTGGCCTGCGCCCCGGCGCGATGTTTGCCGATATCGAGCTGATCGGTATTCCGCACCGCGTGGTGGTTTCCGAACGCGGCCTGGCTGCCGGCACGTTCGAATACCGCCACCGGCGCGCCAGCGAGGCGGAAAACCTCGAGCGGGCGGCGCTGGAGCAGCGCCTCGGGCTCGCCGGCCAGGCCTGATTGCCGGGGCCCGGTTCCGGCCCCGGTTGTTTCAATCCCGAAACAGGCGCAAACCCCTGATTCGGCATATTCATTTCATTTACTCTCAACGCGATCGTCATTACCATGCGCGGGCAACCGGCCGAACCGGCCGGGTATTCCACCCCCGGGAGACCCGCATGGCGATCGATATCAACACCCTTTCCGCGCGTGAGCTTGAAACCCTCATCAGCAAGGCGAAGAAGCGCAAGACCACGCTGAGCAAGCGCAAGCNCCCCCGGGAGACCCGCATGGCGATCGATATCAACACCCTTTCCGCGCGTGAGCTTGAAACCCTCATCAGCAAGGCGAAGAAGCGCAAGACCACGCTGAGCAAGCGCAAGCCGATCACCCAGGTCCGGCGGAAACTCGCCCAGCTGGCCAAGAACGAGGGTTACACCCTCAATGAGCTGTTCGGGGCCGGCGGTGGCGCCACCGCGGCATCCGGCGCCACCCGCGCGCCGCGCGGCACCGCCACCAAGAAGCCGCGCAAGTCGCTCGGCAAGGTCGCCCCTAAGTACCGGGATCCGTCCAACCCGGAAAACACCTGGACCGGACGCGGCAAGCAGCCCCGCTGGCTGGCCGCCTACACCAGCGAAGGCCGTGACCTGCAGGACTTCCTGATCAAGTAATCGCCGGCACGCGCCTGGCAAAACAGAAAACGCCGGCATCACGCCGGCGTTTTTTTTCGCACTTCCCGGCGACGCCTACAGGTTCCGCCGTGACGGCAGCAGCAGGTTGCCGAACAGCAGGCCGGCGATCAGCGCCAGCAGGATATTGAGCACCGCCAGCACCGCGATCTGTCCGGCGTTCACGTCCTGCTGCTGGATCAGGTTCAGCAGCCCGCGCAGGCTGGCGCTGCCCGGCACCAGCAGGATGATGCCGGGGACCCGCACGATCGCGCCCGGACGCTGGAACCACCGCGCGTAGCCATTGCCCGCCGCGGTCATCACCAGTGCGGCGAGGAATATCCCCGCCCCCGCGCCCCAGGCGGCGCCGGCAAACCGCGAGATCAGGTAACCGGCCGCGGCCGACAGAATCACCGCGGGGTAATCGCGCAACGCGGCGCGGAACAGCACCGCGAACGCGAGCGAGGCCGCCGCCAGTGCCAGCCATTCCATCCAGGCCGGCTGTGGCCGCAGCGCGCGCACCTCCGGCGCCAAGCCGATGAGGTTGGCGACATAGAGTGCGATCGCCGTGCCCAATGCGAGTTTCAGCACCGTCATGATCGCGCCGGCAAACCGCGCGGTGCCCGACACCAGGTGCTGGCTGGCCAGTTCGTTCATGGCGTTGGTCAGCGACAGGCCCGGGAGCAGCACGATCAGCGAACAGATGATCACGGTGTTCTGGTTCAACGGCGCGACGAAACTGGCCACCAGCACCGCCACGAGCGACGCGACCAGGGCCAGCACCGCGTCGGACGCCTCGCGCAGGCGCGGGCGGGTCTCGCCCAGCTGGGTCAGCACGCCGATCAGCACACCGTTGAAGCCGGCGATCGCGATGTCCAGCCACGGCAACCGCAGCAGCCCGCCGATCGCCGCCGCGACCAGCCCGAAGCCCAGCACCTGCATCACCCGCCAGCGCGCGGTCGGCGGCCGGTCGAGCGCGGCCATCGCCTCGAAGGCGTGGGCGAGATCGAGCTCGCCGGCGATCACCGCCTCGGCAATGCGGTCGGTCTCTGCCAGCTTGTAGAGGTCGTTGTCGCCGGGGGGCAGGCGGACCACGCGAGTGGTGTCGCTGGCGCCTGGCAACCGCTGCGGGTCACTGAAGCTCAGGATCAGCGCGGTCGGGCTGGACCACGGTTCGCACTCCAGCCGCAGGCGGTCGGCCACCATCAGCAGCGCCGCCTCCAGCCGCTGGGCGGTCGTGCCGTACAGGTGCAGGCGTTCGGCCAGCTCGACCATGAAGGCGATCCGGTCGGCGTAGCTGGCATTGGTGAGCGGTATCGGGCCGGAGGCAACGCCGGGCGCGACCAGCGGCGGGGACAGGGACGGGCTCGTCATCGGCAAAGCATCGCATGCGACGGTGGCGTGTCGACACGCTTCGCACAGGCGGCTGTATCCTGCGGCGACGAGGCCCCATGACCGCATCCGCCCCGCAACCACCACGCATCGAATCCGACGCCCGCGAGCCCGGCCGCCTGCTGCTGCGCGGGCATTGGACGCTGGAGCACGCCGGCACGCTGACCGAGTGCCTGAAATCCACCTCCGCCGACGTCACCGCGCTTGATGCGCGTGGGGTCGAACGGCTGGATTCGCTCGGCGCGCTGCAGCTGCTGCGGTTCTGCGAACTGCGCGGCCTGGGCATGGACTGCGTGACGTTCCGCGACGACCACCAGGCACTCGTCGCCGCGATCGACGACGTCGCCGACGGGCGCCCGCCGCGCAAGCGCGAGTACGGCGTGGCGGCGGCGCTGGCCCGCCTCGGCTTCGCGGTCACCGACAACTGGAAGGAATTCCTCGCCCTGCTGGGCTTCTTTGGCGAGGTGCTGGCCAAGCTGCTGCGCATGGCGAAGGAGCCGTCGCGCTTCCGGCCGACGTCCACCGTCTTCCACATGGAGCAGGTCGGCCTGGACGCGGTGCCGCTGGTGGCGCTGCTGTGCTACCTGGTCGGCGCGGTGGTCGCGTTCCTGGGCGCCAACGTGCTGCGCGACTTCGGCGCAACCATCTTCGTGGTCGAGCTCGTCAGCATCGCGTTCCTTCGCGAGTTCGGCGTGCTGCTGACCGCGATCATCCTCGCCGGCCGCACCGCCAGCGCGTTCACTGCGCAGATCGGCGCGATGGTCAGTCGCGAGGAGGTCGACGCGATGCGCACGCTGGGGCTGGATCCGGTGGACCAGCTGGTGATCCCGCGCGTGCTCGCGCTGGTGGTGATGCTGCCGCTGCTGACATTCATCGCCAACATCTTCGGCCTGCTCGGCGGCCTCACCGTCGGTGCCTACGGGCTGGACATCCCGCCGCAGCAATACCTCGGGCGGATGCAGGACACCATGGAGCTGCGCCACTTCTGGGTCGGGCTGGCCAAGGCGCCGGTGTTCGCGCTGGTAATCAGCCTGATCGGCTGCCTTGAGGGCCTGCAGGTCAAGGGCACCGCGCAGTCGGTCGGCGAGCGCACAACCTCGAGCGTGGTGCAGGCGATCTCGCTGGTGATCATCCTCGATGCCTTCGCGGCGATCTGGTTCATGGAGATGGACATCTGATGGCCGCCGACGCACCCGACATGCCCGCCGACCCGGTCGCACCGGTGGTGCGCGTGCGCGGGCTGGTCAACCGGTTCGGTGAGCAGGTCGTGCACGACGGGCTGGACCTGGACCTGATGCGCGGCGAGATCCTCGGCGTCGTTGGCGGCTCGGGCACCGGCAAGTCGGTGCTGATGCGGTCGATCCTCGGCCTGCGGCGACCGAACGAGGGCGAGATCGAGGTGCTGGGCGTCGACGCGCGCAGCGACGACGAGGACGACCGGCGGCTGATAGAACGCAGCACCGGCGTGCTGTTCCAGGACGGCGCGCTGTTTTCGTCGCTGACCGTTGGCGAGAACGTGCAGGTGCCGCTGAAGGAGCACTACCCCGAGCTGGCCGACTCGCTCCGCTACGAACTGGCGCTGCTCAAGGTCAAGCTGGCCGGGCTGCCTGCCGACGCGCTGGACAAGCTGCCCTCGCAATTGTCGGGCGGCATGCGCAAGCGCGCCGGCGTGGCGCGCGCGCTGGCACTGGACCCGCCGCTGCTGTTCCTGGACGAGCCCACCGCCGGCCTCGACCCGATCGGCGCCGCTGCGTTCGACCGCCTGATCCGCACCCTGCAGGAGGCGCTCGGACTGACCGTGTTCCTCATCACGCACGATCTCGACACGCTTTACGCTATCTGTGACCGGGTCGCGGTGCTGGCCGACCGCAAGGTGATCGCCTGCGCCCCGCTGGCCGAGGTCGAACAGCTCGACCACCCGTGGGTGCAGGAGTACTTCCACGGACCGCGCGCGAGAGCGGCCCAGACGGCGCGCGACCGCAACACGCAGGAGGCCGGCGCGCCTGCGCGCGCGGACCAGGCCGCAAACCCGGGCGCCGACCCGACGATCGAGGCAAGCCACTGATGGAAACCAAGGCCAACTACGTCCTGATCGGTGCATTCACGATCGTGGTCTCGCTGTTCCTGCTGCTGTTCGCGCTGTGGGCGGCCAAGTACTCCTCCGAAAAAAGCTGGCAGGAGTACATGGTGGTCTTCAACGAGCCGGTAACCGGCCTCAGCGAAGGCAGCAGCGTGCAGTACAACGGCATCTCGGTCGGCACCGTGCAGAAGCTCAGCCTCGCGCCCGACGACCCGCGCCGGGTCCGCGCGCTGCTGCGGCTGCAGGCCCGCGCGCCGGTCAAGACCGACACCCGCGCCAAGATGTCGATGACCGGCATCACCGGCAGCCCGATCATCCAGCTCACCGGCGGCGAGCCGTCCAGCCCGATGCTGGTCGACGTCGACCAGCGCCCGATCCCGGTCATCCAGACCGAGCCGTCGGCGCTGCAGAACATTGCCGACACCGCCAACCGGCTGGTCGCCCGGCTCGACCAGGTGCTGAGCGAGGAGAACGTCGAGCGTGTGGCGCAGACCCTGGAGAACATCGAAACGCTCACCGGCTCGATCGCCGACCAGCGCGAGGACCTGCGCGCGCTGGTGGTCAACGCGCGCGAATCCAGCGCCCACCTGAAGGCGACCCTGGCGCGCACCGAGAAGATCACCGCCGACGTCGACCGCGAACTCGTGCAGAAGCTGCCCGGGCTGGTCGACAAGCTCGACCACACCCTGGGCGAGCTCGACTCGGCCGCGGCGGGCGCCAACGGCCTGGTCAACGAGAACCGCGCGGCGATCAACAGCTTCGCCAACGACGGCCTGGCACAGCTGGGGCCGACGCTCGGCGAGCTGCGCGCGCTGGTGCGCGACCTGCGTCGGATCAGCGACCGCCTCGACAACAACCCCGCCGGTTACCTGCTCGGCCGCGACGCACCGAAGGAGTTCGAGCCCGAATGAACGATCCCGCCTCCGCCCACGTCCGCCATCGTCCGCACCGCGCGGCAGCGCCGGCACGCTTGCTCCCGACGCGCGCCACCGCCGTGGCCCTGCGCTGGTCGACGCTGCTCGCGGCTACCCTGCTCGCCGGCTGCTCCCTGCTGGGCGGTGGCGGGAAGGAGCGCGCCACCATCTATGCACCCGACCCGCGCGTCGAGGCGACCACTGGCTGGCCCAGCGTCGACTGGCAGCTGTCACTGTCGCGCGCCACCGCCTCGCAGATGAACGACAGCCTGCGAATCGCGGTGCGGCCCGCGCCCAACGAGCTGCAGGTGTACAAGGGCGCCGCATGGGCCAAGACGCCCTCGGACATGCTCGAGGACGCCGTGCTGCGGGCGCTGGAGGATTCCGAACGCATCCCCGCCGTCGCCCGCCAGGGCAGCGGCATCAGCGCCGACTACAAGCTGGTGCTCGACCTGCGGCGGTTCGAGTCCGACTACACCGGCGGCACCGGCGGATCCGTGCCGGCCGCGACGATCGAGGTCAACGCGAAACTGCTGCACGCCCCCGACCAGGAAGTCGTCGCGGCACGGACCTTCCTGCAGGCCGTGCCGGCCGCCAGCGTCGGCGTCGGCGACGTCGTCACCGCATTCGAGTCGGGGTTGGGCGCAGTGGCCGGCGACGTCGCCGGCTGGGTCCTCACCAGCGGCAACGCGCACGCCGCCGAGCATCCCTAGGTTCTCCGGGCAGCACGGCCCGCGGCGCTTTGCGGGACTGCGACGACTCCCCCCATGACGGGCGGGGCCATCAAGGAACGGTAGGAGCGACGTAAGTCGCGACCCACTGACGGCTGGCACCACCAGCGGTCGACGCGCTCTACGTGGCCGGAGCGCGAATTCCGTCCAATCACGACCACGCTCCGTGACCCGCATCGCGACTTACGTCGCTCCTACAAGACCCCGGGGCCGGCGGTTCGGCCAATGCTGCGAAACGTCAGGTTGATCCTTCCGCCGACCGGGCGCGCCGTACGCGGCAGCGCATGCCGGTAATTCCGCTGCGTGGCGCCCGCCATCACCAGCAGGCTGCCGGACGGAAGCTCGAGCGCGAGCTTGCGGTCCGGCTCGCGCCGGTGCTTCAGGACGAATCGCCGAGTCGCGCCCAGGCTGACCGAAGCGATCACCGGCGCCGGCCCCAGCTCGGGTTCGTCGTCGCTGTGCCAGCCCATCGCATCGCGACCATCGCGGTAAAGGTTGGCCAGCACGCTGTTGAAGCCGGTGCCGAGCTCGCGTTCGAGGCGGTCCCGCAGGCCGGACAGCGCCGCCGACCACGGGCGTGGCTCGAACCGCACCCCCGAGTACCGGTACGTCGCATCCGGATCGCCGATCCAGCAGCTCAACCGCGGGCTGTCGACCTCGCGGCCGAACAGCCGGATCCGGTGGACTTCCCACGGAATCGCCGCGCGCAACTCTGCGAACAGCGCCGCCGCCTCCCCGGCCGGCAGCCACTCCGGGTCGAACCCGAGTTCCGCACCCTCCAGCGGCAGTGGTTGCAGCGCCATGCGGCGACGCTAGCACGCCGTTTCCCCAGCTCCTGTAGGAGCGGCTTCAGCCGCGATCGTGGGACCGTCCGACCGCGTCACCGGCTCGATCGCGGCTGAAGCCGCTCCTACAACGCGCCAGCATCCCGCGCCCATTTGGCGCCCCGCCCCAAACCCGCGACAATCCACGGTCAGCAAGCAGGAGCCCGCCATGACCGACCCGACCACCGCCCCCGAGACCGAACGCGACGTGATGGAGTACGACGTCGTCATCGTCGGCGCCGGCCCGGCGGGACTGTCGGCGGCCATCCGGTTCAAACAGCTATCTGCGGAAACGACGGTCTGCGTCATCGAGAAGTCCTCGACCATCGGCGCCCATATCCTGTCGGGCGCGGTGATCGAGACCGGTCCGCTCGATGCCCTGCTGCCCGGCTGGCGCGACAACCCGCCGCCGATCTGCGTGCCGGCGACCGAGGACGAGTTCTGGCTGCTGTCGAAGGACGGCGGCCGCAAGCTGCCGGTGCCGCCGGGGATGGACAACCACGGCAACGTGATCGTCAGCCTCGGGGCGATGTGCGCCTGGCTGGCACCCCAGGCCGAGGCGCTGGGCGTGGAGATCTACCCCGGCTTCGCCGCCGACGAGACCCTGCACGACGACGCTGGCAAGGTCATCGGCGTGCGCATCGGCGACATGGGCGTGGCGAAGGACGGCTCGCACAAGCCCGGCTACACCCAGGGCATCGACATCCGCGCGAAGGTCACCGTGCTCGCCGAGGGCGCGCGTGGCCACCTGACCAAGCGGCTGGTGAAGCGGTTCGAACTCGACGCCGACAGCGACCCGCAGGGGTACTCGATCGGCATCAAGGAGCTCTGGCAGGTGCCGGAGGACCGCGTCAGCCCAGGCAAGATCGTGCACAGCTTCGGCTGGCCGGCCGACAACAGCACCTACGGCGGCAGCTTCGTCTACCACCTCGACAAGGGCCGGATCGCGCTGGGCTACGTCAGTGGCCTCGACTACAAGGACCCGCGCTACAAGCCGTGGGAGGCCTTCCAGCAGTGGAAGAACCACCCGATGGTCAAGCCGCTGCTCGAAGGCGGCGAGATCGTCTCGGCCGGCGCACGCGCGATCGTTACCGGCGGCTGGCAGTCGCTGCCCAGGGTCGAGATGCCCGGCGCGATCCTGATCGGCGACACCGCCGGCCTGCTCAACGTGCCCAAGGTGAAAGGCACGCACCAGGCGATCCGCAGCGGCATGCTCGCCGCCGAGCACCTGATCGCGACCTCGCTCGACCCCGCCGGTTTTGACGCGCGACTGCGCAGTTCCGACGCCATGGCCGAGCTGCGCAAGGTCCGCAACATCAAGCCCGGTTTCAAAAAGGGCCTGTGGCTGGGGATGCTCAACGCTGCGTGGGAAACCATCACCGGCGGCCGTTCGCCATGGACGCTCAAGAACACACCCGACTGGTGCAGCCTTGAGAAAATCGGCGAGTACGAGTCACCCGAACGCGACTACGTCGAACGCACCCTCGCCCCGCGCGACCGCCTTGCCGGCGTTTACTTCGCCGCGACCGAACACGACGAGGACCAGCCCGTCCACCTCAAGGTCGCCGACACCGACATCTGCGTGACCCGCTGCACCGAGGAATACGACAACCCCTGCACCCGCTTCTGCCCCGCCGGCGTCTACGAGATCGTCGAGGACGAAGCCGAGGGCCGGCGCCTGCAGATCAATGCCGCCAACTGCGTGCACTGCAAGACCTGCGACATCAAGGACCCGTACGAGATCATCACCTGGGTGACGCCGGAAGGCGGCTCGGGACCGAATTACCAGAACCTCTGACGCAAATGGAAAGGCCGCCCCAAGGCGGCCTTTCCAGTTCGGGATCGTCGTAACGGAAGCGGTCAGTCAGCCCCGAACAGATCGCGGCTGTAGACGATCGCGGCCACGTCCCGGATCTCGTCGGTGATGCGGTTGGCGACGATGACGTCAGCTTCGTGCTTGAAACGGGCAAGGTCGTTGACCACCCGCGACTTGTAGAACTCCGCGTCCTGCAACACCGGCTCGTACACGATCACCTCGATGCCCTTGGCCTTGATCCGCTTCATCACCCCCTGGATGCTGGAGGCGCGGAAGTTGTCGGAGCCGGCCTTCATCACAAGCCGGTAGATGCCAACAACCTTCGGATCGCGGCGGATGACTTCCTCGGCGATGAAGTCCTTGCGGGTGGTGTTGGAGTCGACAATCGCCCGCATCAGGTTCTGCGGCACGTCCCGATAGTTGGCAAGTAGCTGTTTGGTGTCCTTGGGCAGGCAATACCCGCCGTAGCCGAACGACGGGTTGTTGTAGTGGTTTCCGACCCGCGGATCGAGCCCCACGCCCTCGATGATCTGGCGCGTATCCAGCGCGTGGCGCGCGGCATAGGTGTCCAGTTCGTTGAAGAAGGCCACCCGCATCGCCAGGTAGGTGTTGGCGAAGAGCTTGATCGCCTCGGCCTCGGTCGAATCGGTGAACAACACCGGGACGTCCTGCTTGATCGCGCCCTGTTGCAACAGCTCCGCGAAGGTCTCGGCGCGCGCCGAGCGCTCGCCGACGATGATGCGCGACGGGTACAGGTTGTCATGCAGCGCCCGGCCCTCGCGCAGGAACTCGGGCGAGAAAATGATGTTGTCGACGCCGAAGCGCTGGCGCGCCTCGGCAGTGAAACCCACCGGTACCGTCGATTTGATGACCATCGTCGCCGCCGGATTGATCGCCAGTACGTCCTTGATGACGGATTCGACGGAGCTCGTGTTGAAGTGATTGGTGGCCGGGTCGTAGTCGGTCGGTGTTGCGATGACGACGAATGCCGCGCCCTCGTAAGCCTCGCGCGGGTTCAAGGTGGCGCGCAGGTGGAGCGGCTGCTCGGCCAGAAAGCGCCCGATATCGACATCTTCGACGGGCGACTCACGACCGTTTACCCGGGCGACCCTTCCTGGATCGATGTCCAGTACAACGACCTCGTCGCGCTGCGCCAGTAGCACGGCGTTGGACAGGCCGACATAGCCGGCGCCGACAATGGCGACTTTCATCGACAGGTTTCGCGAAGGCTCTATACGCTGACCTTAATGCGGCGATCCTTCATAAATGTGTCAGATCGCCAAGAGTGGCCACTGTAACTCAGGTGGTCCAAAGCCAGGCGCCTCGCTGGTTGACCGGCGGACTCTTCCCGTCCCTACCAATGTGGCGAGAGGAAGGACTGAGGCCATAAGATTTGCCTGGTATCCGACAATCTGGCCGGTCCCGGAAGCGCACCCCGTCGTTGACAGATGCCAGCACCCGCCCGGGATTGCCCCGTGCCGGCTGCACATCAGCATCAACAGGGAGCCACGTCCATGCGTAAGACAATCCTGAGCACGACCGCCACCGTCGCTTTGGCGGTCGCCTCGCTAGGGGCACCGGGCAGCGTCAATGCGGCCACTACGCGCACCAACTACGTCCATTCGACGGGGGTGTGCCAACCCTCCACACCCCTCGAGCTGGGGGGGCTACGGTTCCGTCCGCTGGGCATTTTCAACAACAGCTCACAAGCATCTACGTGTCGTGCACGCTCGAGACGGAGTTCGTCGGCGACGACGACACCACAGACATCCGGGTCTGGTTCGACAACCAAGGATCAACAGAGCAAACCGTGCAGTGCACTGCATCGGCGGTCGGCGCGGATTGGGGGCCACGTCCGTGGCGGGCGAGGTCATCCTGGCTCCGGACATTGAAGATACGATCACCTTCTCAGATTTGGATCGCGTTAGCACCTCGTACAGCGCATTCGGTATCTCATGTCTAGTTCCGCCCAAAGTGGAGATGGGCCTGATTCGAATTTTCGAAGAAGACGCGGGCGATGGCCTCTGATCGCCCGGTAGTCCGTCGAACAGGCGCAGCAGTGCTGGGGGCTGTGGCCATGATCGTCGGCTTGGCGGGCATTTACCTGTTGCCAACTGCCGGTCCGCGCGGGACGACCTCGGCTTCACGCGGATTGCCAATTGCCAGCACTGAAAACCGCGTGGCTGCACTGGAAGCTAGAGTGGAGCAGCTTTCCCTTCGCCTAGAACGGCTCTCCCGCTCGGGTTCGCCCGGGCGTGTGCCCTATGCGCTGTCCCCTGCTCCATACGAGGAGCCGGCGCCCGCCTCGGAGCATGCACACGCGCTGCGGCAAGCGGAACAGGAACTGTCCGCGCTGCTCAACGCCGAGGGCGTCGACCCGCGCTGGTCGACCGCCACAGAACAAGCCCTCCAACGCATCGGCAGATCCGACGCGATCCTCGCGATCGAGGCGCGGCCACCGGAGCGACAAATGGTCGACTGCCGCCACACCCGGTGCCGGATCGAGTTCGATTTCGCCGACCGGGCCGACGCCGAGGACTGGACGCTGGCCTACCTCACCAGCCTCGGCGGTACGTTGCCGCGCAGCCAGTACTTCGTGTCGAACACGCCCGGCGGCCGCACCCGCATCACGCTGTACGGCCAGCGCTGACCGGCGCGCCGGCGGGCCCGACGCGGGCGGATGCCCGGCCGGCGTGGCGGAAGGCGAGCATCCGCTGCGCATCCTGTGCGGCCACGCCGGAGACGTGGCCCAACGCGCCCAGTGGCCCTAGGTCGTCGACCTCCAACCCCGCCCGCCGCGCCGCCTCCGCATACGCGGGCAGCGGCCGCCACATGACCGGGAACCCCTGCCATCCGCCCGGCGCACGCTCGCCGACGTTGACGTTGGCGTACAGCACGCCGTCCGGCGCCAGGTGGCGGGCGGTGAACGCCAGCGCCTCGTCCAGGCGCGCATCGTCCATGTGGATGAGCACCGAGAACGCCCAGGCGACGTCGAAGGCATGCCCCAGCGCGAGGCCGGCCAAGCCGTCGACGGCCAGCAGCGTCGCCTCCTTGCCGGCCAGCCCGTGCTGGGCGAGCTCCGCGCGGGCTTCTGCGATGGCCTCCGCGCGCACGTCGATGCCCACGTAGCGACCCGCATCGAGGTAGCCGATCAGCGGGATGCCGCCGCGCAGCGTGCCGCAACCCAGGTCCAGCAGGCGGTGGGACGGCTGCAGGCCGCGCGCGCGCAGGAACTCGATCTGGAACCGGCGCTTCATTTGCCAAAGGGCCGGTGAGCCGACGAGTTTGTGCCTCTGTTCGGGGGTCTCGTCCATGGGTTCGCTCAGTCCGAATGCGGCGAGAGCTTACACTCGCAAACCCGATTGGACGCGCGGAAGGTCGCTTGCACAGAACGCTGGATATCCATGCCGAGCTGCGACGTCCCGTGCTGCTGGAGGGGTTGACCAGAGCGGTGCGGGAAACGCCCGCCGAGCGGCCGGTGCTCGCGTGCAGGGCCGAAGCGGGAGGCTGGCGTTACCGGCCCACGGATCCACTGCGCCCACTCTTCCAGATGCCGTCATGGGAGGTGCAGGAAGACGCCAACTGGCGTTGGCACCATCAGTCGTTGGCGCTTGTCAGCCTGTACACAGCGCTCCATCTGGACAGCGGCGATAAGCGAAGTCTCCACTTCGTCGATGAGATCGTCGCCGCATGGGCCAGCGAGTCCAACGATCCCGCTTTCACGTGGGGGGAGCACACCACGCCGTTGCGGCTTGAACGACTGGTTCGGGCATTCGGCTCCCTCTTTTCGCGACTTCCGGACGCAGCGAAGGTGCGGTGGGTGGCGCTGGTGGAGGACCACGTGGATCGCCTGCTCGGCGATGTAGCCGTCTCCCACCACAACCACGCACTCGACCAGATCTACGCACTGACCCTCGCCAAGCGCTACCTGCCGTTCCTGGATATCCCCGAGGACGTGCTGGCCGTGCGGCTGGAGGTCGAGCGCTGCCACCTGCTCTCGCGCGAGGGCGTGGTCACGGAGAACTCGCCCGGCTACCAGTCCTGGATCCCCGCGCGCATCGCCGAGTGCCAGCGCCTGCTGACGGGGGCCACCGACACCGCCCTGCCGGCGCAATCGGATGAATTCACCGCGTGGATCACGCGGCCGGACGGCACCTGGCCGGAGTTCGGCGATACCGCGCCGGGCAAGCCGGTGGAGCCGCTGCATGCAGCGCCCACGGGCCGCCGGGTGTTCACCCATGCCGGCTACGCCGTGCAACGCGATGCGGACAGCCATTTCGCCATCAAGTGCGGGTTCCTCTCGCACGCCCACCGCCATGCCGACGACGGCACATTCCTGTTGCACGCGGGCGGCGAGGACTGGTTCATCGAGGCGGGGATGTTCGGTTACGCCAGGGGCTGGGAGCGCGAGCACGCGCGCAGCCCGCAGGGCCACAACATCAGTTACCGCGCCGGCGCCAACGTCATCCGCAGCACCACCTCGCGCCGGTGGCAGCGCCGGCACACCCGTTGGGGCATGACGGAGACCGACGCCGGCGTGGCGTGCCGCAGTTTCATGTTCGACGACGCCGTGTACGAACGCCGGGTGGCGTTCCTGCCCGGACGCATCGTGCTGTACGACGCGTTCGACGCGCCCGGCACCATCCGCACCCGGTTCCACGTGCCGGCCGACAGGCACGTGCACGTCGAACCCGGCACCGTCACCCTCACCAGTGCGGCTACGGGAAACCGGCTGGTGCTGCGGCACGACCTGCCGCCGCCAGAGGTGGTGGCGGCCCACCACACCGTCGCCTACCTGCAGTACGGGCCGTGCCAAGCGGTGGAATTCGCCTGGCCGGCAACGCGCACTAGCGCGAGCTTCGCGCTTGACCTGCACATAAGACGGCAATGACCCACTTGTCGCGGCTCTAAAGTTCGCTGCAAAGTCTTATCGCTAGTTGACCCCCGCCAGAGGCAATCAACAGCCAAAGTGACTGGAGAGACCTTTAATGAAAGCCCGTCCGAGCGACTTCCGGCCGTGCAGAAGAAACAGAGATTCTTAGGCGGCCGACGCGAGAAGTCGTCTCATTGATAGCCGCCCCCCTGAGGCGCACACTCGTATAACCCTCGGCCGTCCCAGGCACTTCCTTGACTGAAATAATCTCGTAGCCATCTATAGACAGCGTCACCCGCACGCCATCTCGCATCAACCTGATTTCGTCACCGACTAGAGTTACAGACCCGTCGATTTCTAAGTTTGCATGGATAACTGAGGTGCCTGAAGTCAAGTCCACATAGTCCTCAACCTCCACTATCACTTCTGCGTCCGGTGTCTCATGACTGCGCACCCTCCAGTTTCGTCGACTGCGGTCAGAACCACTTAGAGCCACGGACGCGCTGCACGACCTGTCATCCGCTTCTGCGAGGAGTAGAGCGCCGTTAACTTTTCGAGGTTCGCAAGCGCCGGCTTCGCTGGAGAAACAGCCCGGGAGCTGGGATTGCAACTGGTCGGTCCAAGCGCCACTGTGCCTCAGGGCGGACCGGACCCGCCGTGCTTCCCCGTCAATCCGCTCCCCAACTAGAGGATGGCCGTCCAGTGCCAAATATATGGCCCCCAAGTCCCAATCCTTGTTGTGTGTCAGATGGGCACGAGTAGAGGACAGCCCTACCTGAATCCTTCCAAATGCTGTCTCAACGTCGGCTGCCGCTAGCCCAAGGTCACTTGAAAAACAACTCAAAGTTCCTGTACTTACCGGAGCCTGACGGCGATTGGGATTCAGATCCGCGAGTTGGAGGAGAGAGGCGCTACCCCCTGCCAACTTAGTCCCAGCTTCCAAGATTGGCGTCACGGCCGCGTTCTCAGTAGCGAGTACTGCGAGCATGTCCCGCCGCCAGCCGAGGCCACAGCAATCGCCGAATGGCAAGAGCATCTCTCCTGCAGGCCCCGTAACGAACGGAACAACCTCCGCCATATTCTCCAGCTGACCCTTTCCGTAAAGTTCAGAGAACGCCACTTCAAATGTTTCACCGAAGCATCTCTGTCGCATTGCGACAGCAGCCAAGGACTCCATAACGAACACTTGCATATAGCTGAATGACTCAACGTAGACGCCATCAACAAAGGAACCATTGGCGACGGTTCGGCATGAGCTCAGTAAGTTATTGGACAGCGCGCTTTCCTGACAATTGCTGCTCAGAAGCTCGGCGGCATAAGCGTTGCCAATTACGATCGCCCCATGGTTATTGGACCTTCTGACCCAGTGCGCCACATTCGCATGGTAGATGGGATCTTCAATATATGGGTAAAAAACGTCTTCAAATTTCTTACGCACGGCAATCGCGTTGCGGCCTGATTGCCAGTTGTCCGAAACAAAAGCAAAAGCCGCTGCCGCAAAGGGCATATAGCCATTGGCCCAGTTCCCCTTATCCCAATCAGCGACCCCCGCCGACACGGATGGATTAACCAGGGACTCGTCAAAGGTCCTCCAATTGGACCACTTCAGAATGTCATCCAACATAGAAGCAGCGACTCGGGGTGCTTCAGACCTTAACCGAGAGCACCCCACAGGATCTGCGGCGGAGTCGGACGCACAAGCCGCATATGCGCCCATGAAGCTTATAGATATGTGGTAAAGGCGCTTTGACAAGCCTTCCCACGCGAGCACGCCCCTCGGTGCCGCGATACTTTCAAATCTCGATCCGGGTTCCTTCAGCTCAAGTCGCCCTTCCCTATGTTGGGGATTGGCGAGGTAGACCTCAGAGTCGTGAGAGATTACTTCCACGGACTGCGGGCCAGAGGAAAGCTTGCGACAGGTCTCGCTTAGGCAAAACTCGATGCCGTCTTGACCTCGAGAAATTTCCATAGACCAAACACGGGAGGCGCTTTTGGAAGCGTCTATCGAAGCAATCTTTTCGCCCGTAAACTTGAGCGAGAGACCCTCGCCAGCCCTTTGCACCAAGTCCGCCACCTTGAGACCATCCAAGTAGACGGCCGCTACGCTACCGGACGCAGCCTCTGGCACGCCAATCTCCATGTAGGCACGACTCGCGCTATGAAACTTCAAGCTTTCATAAGCGCGAGCCTTGCGGCCAGGATTGGGCATTACGAGCCAATCAAGGCGCGTGGTATGGCCATGATAATCAACACGCGAGCGGCCATAGAAGTCATCAATGTTGGCCAGAGCCTCATTGAGCGCTCCACGCGCCACAGCGTCTTTGGCCTGCACACAGAGTGGATTTGCTGAAAACAGCACGACAAAAAAAAGTGCGACTAACCGCAAATACATTAAAAATCTCTCATGATTATTGACACTACGGAGTCCGCTAGATCCGATGCCTCCACTCTTCCCGCTTCCAGCGTGAGATCGGCAGCGAGGGGCGCTTCATAAGGAGAATCGATGCCCGTGAAGTTGCTGAGCTTGCCCGCGCGGGCCTTGGCGTAGAGGCCCTTGACGTCGCGCTGCTCGGCCACTTCCAGCGGCGTGTCGACGAACACTTCCAGGAACTCGCCGTCCTCGAACATCTCCCGCGCCATGCGCCGCTCGGCGCGGAACGGGGAGATGAAGCTGACCAGCACGATGAGGCCGGCATCGACCATCAGCCGGGCCACCTCCGCAACGCGGCGGATGTTCTCCACGCGGTCCTCGTCGGTGAACCCCAGGTCCTTGTTGAGGCCATGGCGGACGTTGTCGCCGTCGAGGATGTAGGTGTGGTGGCCCTGGGCCAGCAGCTTCTTCTCCACCAGGTTGGCGATGGTGGACTTGCCCGAGCCCGACAGGCCGGTGAACCACACGCAGCGCGGGGTCTGGTGCTTGATGCGCGCGCGCGCGCCCTTGTCCACGTCCACGTGTTGCCAGTGGATGTTGCCCGAGCGACGCAGCGCGAAGTCAATTGTGCCAGCGGCGACAGTTCCGTTGCTCTGGCGATCGATCAGAATGAAGGCGCCAAGGTCACGGTTCTCGTCGTACTGCTCAAACGGCACGGGCTGGTCAAGGTAAAGGTTAATCTGGGCAACTTCGTTCAACTCCAGATGCTTGGCCGCCAACTCTTCTTGAGTGTTAACGTCGACCTTGTGCTTGATCTCTGTGACTTGAGCGCCGACGGTGCGGCTGCCGATTTTCATCCAGTAAGGGCGACCTGGTAACAAAGGTTGCTCGCCGAGCCAGAGCACGTGCGCGGCAAACTGGTCGGCAACCTCAGCCGGATTTGAAGCGGCGACAATCACGTCCCCGCGGCTCGCGTCGATTTCATCGGTCAGGGTCAGGGTGATCGCTTGGCCTTGGACCGCGCGGTCGAGGTCACCATCGGCGGTGACGATCGCTTTGACCTTGGAACGCTGGCCGGCCGGCAATACGGCGATGTCGTCGCCAACGGTCACTGCGCCGGCCACGAGGGTGCCGGCGAAGCCACGGAAATTCTGGTTCGGCCGGCACACCCACTGTACTGGGAGGCGGAAGCCGCGGGTGCCCGTCTCGCGGGCCACTTCTACGGTCTCAAGGTGCTCCAGAAGCGCCGGCCCGTCGTACCACGGAGTTGCATCGGACTTTCCCAGCATGTTGTCGCCCCGCAGGGCCGATAACGGGATAGCAGTGACGTTCGGGATGCCAAGCTGGTCCGCCAGCGCCACGTAGCCGGCGACGATGTCGTCAAAGACTTTTCGGTCATAGTCGACGACGTCCATCTTGTTCACCGCCAACACAACGTGGCGGATCCCCAGCAACGACAGGATGTAGCTGTGGCGGCGGGTCTGGGTCAACAGACCCTTGCGCGCGTCGACGAGCACGATGGCAAGGTCGGCAGTCGAGGCGCCGGTCGCCATATTGCGGGTGTACTGCTCATGCCCGGGACAGTCGGCGACAATGAATTTACGCCGATCAGTCCCGAAGAAGCGGTAGGCGACGTCGATGGTGATGCCCTGCTCGCGCTCGGCAGCCAGACCGTCCACCAGCAGTGCGAAATCGATCTCACCGTTCTGGGTGCCGTGCCGCTTGCTGTCGGCCTCCAGCGCGGCCAGCTGGTCGTCCAACAACAGCTTGGTGTCGTGCAACAGGCGGCCGATCAGGGTGCTCTTGCCGTCATCCACGCTGCCGCAGGTGATAAAGCGCAGCAGGCTCTTCGTCTCATGTTGCTGCAGGTAGGCGGCAACCGCCGCGCGGGCGTTCGTGGTCATGTGGTTCATCAGAAGTAGCCCTCCTGCTTCTTTTTCTCCATGGATGCCGTCGGGTCATGGTCGATCACGCGACCCTGACGCTCGGACGTCGTCGAGATCAGCATCTCGGCGATGATTGCCTCGAGCGTCTCTGCCTCGGACTCGATCGCGCCTGTCAACGGGTAGCAGCCGAGGGTGCGGAAGCGGACCTTCCTCATCTGTGGTTTCTCACCGGCGCGCAGGGGGAGACGGTCGTCGTCGACCATGATCAGTGCGCCGTTGCGTTCGACCACCGGGCGCGGCTTGGCGAAATACAGAGACGGCACCGGAATGTTCTCGCGGAAGATGTAGAGCCAGACGTCCAACTCCGTCCAGTTTGAGATCGGGAACACGCGTACCGACTCGCCCTTGTGGATGCGAGTGTTGTACAAGCTCCAGAGTTCTGGACGCTGGTTCTTCGGATCCCAGCGATGTTGCTCGTTACGGAAGCTGAAGATGCGTTCCTTGGCGCGAGATTTTTCCTCATCGCGGCGGGCACCGCCGACGGCGGCATCGAAGCCCCATTTGTCCAACGCCTGCTTCAGCGCTTGGGTCTTCATAACGTCGGTATGCACCGTGGCACCGTGGCTAACCGGGCCGATGCCCTGTGAAAGGCCATCCGGGTTGGTATGGGTGCGCAGCTCGACGCCGGTTTCCTTCGCGCGGCGGTCACGAAAGGCGATCATCTCGCCGAACTTCCACGTGGTGTCCACATGCAACAGTGGAATCGGCGGCCGTGCAGGGTAGAACGCCTTGACCAGAAGGTGCAGCAACACCGAGCTGTCCTTGCCGACGGAATACATCATCACCGGGTTCTGGAATTCCGATGCCACCTCGCGGAGGATGTGTATGCTTTCGGCTTCGAGGCGGTCGAGGTGGGATAGCGTGTGCGTGTCCAGCATGGAGTGCTTCATTCCTGGCGGGAGGGGGGGGGGCAAGCGTCAAAACGGCCACAGGCGGGAGATCGCCCACAATACCGCGGTTCCGACACAGATTGAGAGCGGGAGGCCGACGCGGATGTAGTCGGTAAACCGGTAGCCACCGGGACCGTAGATCATCAGATTGGTCTGGTAGCCGATGGGAGTAATGAAACCGGCCGAGGCCCCCATCATGACCGCCATGATGAACGGCATCGGATCCGTGCCGAGCTGCCCGGCGGCGGCAAGTCCTATGGGAAACATCAACACGGCGGCAGCGTTGTTGGTCAACATCTCGGTGGCGACGACGGTCGTGATATAGACCAGAATCAGCGTGGTGAGTGGGTCCGCCGCGGACCATTGCCCTAGGGCGCTCGCCACAACGGTTGCCACGCCGCTGCGGTCCAGCGCAGCGCCCAAAGCAAAAGAAGAGCCGATCACCACCAGCAGACGGAGGTCCAGGCTGCGGCGCAGCTCCACGAGACTCACGCAACGGGCTAGCACGACCGCTACCGCTGCCGCGGTGGCGGACAACAGGATGTCCACGCCCAACAACGTATTAGCCACCACCATGAGCCCGAGCGCGCCCAGCACGCCCCAAGCCTTGCGGCGGTCCACGGCACCCGATCCATCTATCTCGTTGACCAGAAGGAAATCGGCCGAACCGCCATACCTTGCAAGGAACGCTGAGTCGGTCTCGACCAGCAGCGTGTCGCCCGCCTGCAGTTCCACCTCGCCGGGCTTCCCGTGCAGTCGTTGCCCACGGCGGGCAATCGCGATCACTGCTGCGTTGTAATGGCTCCGGAAGGCGGCAGCCACCAAGGTGCGCCCTATGGCGGGATGGAATGCCGACAGAACCACTTCCACGAGAGTGCGCTGTCCATCGCCGTGTTCGATCTTGAAGACCTGGTCTGTCGCCGGGCGTATACCTTCGAGCAGGTGCAGCTCACGGATGGCGTGGGTTCCGCAGACGAACACAAGTCGATCGCCTCCCTCCAGCTTCATCCCCGGTGCGACCGCCGGATGCACGTCATTTCCCCGAATCAACTCCAACAGGAACGAATCCTCAAGGTGGCGCAGCCCCGCCTCGCCGATGGTTAGACCGGCGACGGGGCCTTGCGGCTCGACAAGCATCTCCACGGTATATTCGCGCGCATCTGCTCGTGCTTGTTGGAAGGCGGAGCGCCGGTCAGGCAGAAGCCATCGCCCGATAGTCAGCAGGTAGGCCAGGCCAACCGCAGCCGCGACGATACCAACACCAAGGGGGGTGAACATGTTCATAGGCGGCAGGCCCGCCTGCAGCACAAGACCGGCCACGATCAGGTTGGTGCTCGTGCCCAAGAGCGTGCACATGCCGCCAAGAATCGTGGCGTAGTTCATCGGCAGGAGTAGGCGCGACGGCGGCAGCCCGGTGCGTCTGCTCCAGTGCTCCACTGCAGAGGTCATCATTGCGACGATCGGGGTATTGTTGATGAACGCGCTGAGGGGCGCTGCGAGCCCGATCGTCCGTGCCTGCGCATGGAGCAATCCGCGCGGGCGACCAAGGACCCAGTTGCCTATCCAGCGGATGGCGCCCGTGGTTTTAAGCGCGGCCACCAAAACAAACAGCACGGCCACGGTGAGCACGCCCTTGTTCCAGAAGCCCGCCAAGGCTTCCGCCGGACTCAGGACACCGCTTGCCATAAGCACCAGCGCCGCGCTGGCAAGGATCTTGTCTGGCGTGAAGCGCTCCCACAGCAGCAGCCCAAGCGTGGCGGCGATGACTGCAACGGTCAGCCAGCCTTGCCAGCCGATTGCCTCGACCATGTATCACGCACTAGACAGAAAAGAGCAGCATTCTACATCTTCGGAATCAGCCGACGAATCTCACGCCCGTCTGAGCGTGAATTTCTGCTTCTGTCACAGCGGATGCGAGTTCCACCAGCACCAAACCTTCCGCAGTCACGTCCATCACCCCCAGGTCGGTGATGATCCGGCTGACCACGCCGACGCCGGTCAGCGGCAGCGTGCATTCGGGCAGGATCTTGGAATCGCCGGTCTTGGTGGTGTGCTCCATCAGCACGACCACACGCTTGACGCCCGCGACCAGGTCCATCGCCCCGCCCATGCCCTTGACCATCTTCCCGGGCACCATCCAGTTGGCCAGGTCGCCCTTGTCGGTAACTTCCATCGCGCCGAGGATCGCCAGGTCGATGTGGCCGCCGCGGATCATGGCGAAGGAATCATGGCTGCCGAAATAGCTGGCCCCCGCGCGCGCGGTCACCGTCTGCTTGCCGGCGTTGATCAGGTCGGCATCGAGCTCCTCCTCGGTCGGGAACGGGCCGATGCCCAGCAGGCCATTCTCCGACTGCAGCCAGACGTCTACGCCGTCAGGGATGTAGTTCGCCACCAGCGTGGGCAGGCCGATGCCGAGATTGACGTAGGCACCGTCGGTGAGTTCCTGCGCGGCGCGCTGCGCCATCTGCTCGCGGGTCCAGGCCATTACTTGCTCCTCACGGTGCGTTGTTCGATGCGCTTCTCGGGGCTCGGGTTGTGCACGATGCGGTCGACGTAGATGCCGGGCAGGTGCACGTGGTCCGGATCGACCTCGCCGACCTCGACGACCTCTTCGACCTCGGCGATGCAGACCTTGCCCGCCATCGCGCAGGCCGGGTTGAAGTTGCGCGCAGTCTTGCGGAACACCAGGTTGCCGGCCTTGTCGGCCTTCCACGCCTTGACCAGTGCCACGTCGGCGACCAGCGCGGTTTCCATCACGTAGTGCTTGCCGTCGAACTCGCGGGTTTCCTTGCCCTCGGCCACGACCGTGCCGTAGCCGGTCGCGGTAAAGAACGCGGGGATCCCTGCACCGCCGGCACGCAGCCGCTCGGCCAACGTCCCCTGCGGGTTGAACTCGAGCTCAAGCTCGCCCGCAAGGAACTGGCGCTCGAACTCCTTGTTCTCTCCGACATAGGACGAAATCATCTTGCGGATCTGCCGGGTGCCCAGCAGCAGGCCGAGGCCGAAGCCATCTACGCCGGCGTTGTTCGAAATCGCGGTCAGCCCCTTCACGCCCGAGTCGCGCAGTGCCTCAATGAGCGCCTCTGGAATGCCACACAGGCCGAAACCACCGACCGCAAGGGTCTGGTCGTCCGCGACGACGCCGTCCAGCGCCGCCTTCGCATCGGGGTAGAGCTTGCTCTTGGCGCCACCGGCTGACGGCGGCGCAACAGTGGCCTGGGCCATGTCGGACAACTCCTGAACGGGATCGCCCAAGTCTAGCCCGTGGAGCTGGCCGGACCGAAGCGTACGTTCGGGCAATGGCTAGGAGCGACCGTAAACATCCTCGAGCCTGACAATATCGTCCTCGCCGAGGTAACTGCCGGACTGCACTTCGATCAGTTCGACCGGCGCCGTGCCGCGGTTGCGCAACCGGTGGACGCTGCCCAGCGGAATGAAGGTGCTCTCGTTTTCATGCAGGTCGAACACGCGGTCGTCGCAGGTGACCTCGGCCACGCCGGACACGACCACCCAATGTTCGGCCCGTTTGTGGTGCTTCTGCAGGCTGAGCGCGGCACCGGGCTTGACTGTGATGCGCTTGACCTGGAAGCGCTCGCCGACGCCGATCGAGTCGTAGCTTCCCCATGGTCGATGCACCTTGCGGTGCGACAGGTGTTCGGTGCGGCCATCGGCTTTTAGCCGATCCACCACCGCCTTGACCTCCTGCACCCGGTCCTTGCGTGCGACAAGCGTGGCGTCGGGCGTGTCGATGATGACCAGGTCGTCCACCCCTACCGTCGCCACCAGCCGGTGTTCGGCGGCCCGGACAAAGCTGCCCCGGGTGTCGACGGCGATCACGTCGCCCTCGGTGCGGTTGTCGGCCGCGTCACGTTCGGCCACCGACCACAGCGACGACCACGAGCCGATATCGCTCCAACCGCAACTGACCGGCACCACCGCGGCGCGGTCGGTCTTCTCCATCACCGCGTAGTCGATCGAGTCGCTGGGGCTGGCGGCAAATGCATCGGCGTCGACCCGTATGAAGTCCAGATCCGCACCGGCGCCGGCGTATGCCTCCTGCGCGGCCTGCAGGATGGCTGGCGCGTGGATGCCGAGCTCCTCCAGGTAACGCTTGGCACTGAACAGGAACATGCCGGAATTCCATGAGTACCCGCCGTCGGCAAGGTATTGCTCAGCAGTGGCGCGTTCGGGTTTTTCGACGAACCGTTCGATCCGGAACCCGCCGTCGCCCAGCGGCTCGCCACGCCGGATATAGCCATAACCCGTCTCCGCATAGTCCGGAGTAATGCCGAACGCGACCAGCCAGTCATTTCCGGCCAGCTCGGCGGCCTGCTCCACCGCGGCGCGAAAGGCCGCTTCGTCCTCGATAAGGTGGTCGGCCGGCATGACGAGGAGCACGGCGTCCGGGTCTGTTGCCACCGCATGGAGCGCCGCGAGCCCGATCGCCGGCGCGGTATTGCGAGCCACCGGTTCAAGCACGATGCCGCCGCTGCCGACGCCGATCGCCTGCAGTTGCTCGCCGACGGTGAAACGGTGGGCATCGCTACAGACCGTTATCGGCGGCTGCACGTCGGGTAGCCCGAGCGCGCGCAGCACCGTCTCCTGGTACAGCGAGCGCTCGCCCATCAAGGCCAGGAACTGCTTCGGCCGGTCCTGCCGCGACAACGGCCACAGCCGGGTCCCGCTGCCACCACTGAGCACCACCGGATGCAGCATCGTCCACTCCTCGTTGCGGGTGGGGCAAGGATACCCGGCACCCACCCTACCCTGCGCCACCGTCGGGTGTCGGCTAGAATGACCGACCGAAATTCGATGCGCGGCGGCCCCGTCCGTCGCCCCCCTGCAAGGACCCCGCAACTGATGAAGATCCTCGTCGGATACAAGCGCGTGGTGGACTACAACGTCCGCATCCAGGTCAAGCCGGATGGTTCCGGCGTGGTCACCGATGGCGTCAAGCTGTCGGCCAACCCGTTCGACGAGATCGCGCTGGAAGAGGCCCTGCGCTTGCGCGACAAGGGCATCGCCACCGAGGTGGTCGTCGCCACGATCGCGCCCGCCGATGCCCAGGCGCACCTGCGCAATGGCTTGGCGATGGGTGCCAATCGCGCCGTTCACGTCGTCACCGAGGCGGGCCAGGACATCCAGCCGCTGACGGCCGCGCGTACCTTTCTCAAGCTGATCGAGAAGGAGCAGCCGGACCTGGTGATCCTGGGCAAGCAGGCCATTGACGACGACGCAAACCAGACCGGCCAGATGCTGGCGACGATCTGGGGCCGCCCGCAGGCGACCTTTGCGTCCAAGCTCGAGGTTGCCGACGGCAAGGCCACCGTCACCCGCGAGGTCGACGCCGGCCTTGAGACGCTGGAAGTCGACCTGCCGGCCGTGGTCACCTCCGACCTGCGCCTCAACGAGCCCCGCTTCATCAAGCTGCCCGACATCATGAAGGCCAAGAGCAAGCCGCTGGAAGCGATCCCGTTTGCCGACCTCGGCGTGGAGGCCGGCCAAGGCCTTAAGACCACCGCCTACGCACCGCCGCCCAAGCGCAGCAAGGGCGTGATGGTGAAGGACGCGGCCGAACTGGTCGCCGCACTCAAGCAGAAGGGGCTCCTCTGATGTCCAAGGTCCTGATCGTCGCCGAGCACCTCGACGGCAAGCTCAATGCCTCCACCGCCAAGTGCGTGACCGCCGCGCAGGCGCTGTCGCCGGAAGCCATCGACATCGTCGTGCTGGCTGCCGACCCGGCCGCCGTTGCCGCCGAGGCCGCGCAGATCGATGGCGTCGCCCGCGTGCTGACCGTCACCAATGAAGCCAACGCGCGGGCCGTGGCCCAGGTCCTCGCACCGCAAGTGGCTAAGCTCGCCGACGGCTACAGCCACGTGTTCGGCCCCTCCACCACCTTCGGCAAGGACCTGATGCCGTGCGTAGCCGCCCTGCTGGGCGTGCCGCAGGTGAGCGACGTGATGTCGGTCGAAGGCAGCCATACCTTCAAGCGCCCGATCTATGCCGGCAACGCCATCATCACCGTCGAAGCACCTACCGACAGCACCGTGATCGCCACTGTGCGTACGGCGTCGTGGTCGGAGGCCGGCAAGGGTGGCAGCGCGCCGGTGGAAGCCTCGGATGTGCAGGCCGAGCTGCCGACCCACAGTCGTTTCATCGGCCTCGCCGCGGGCTCGTCCGACCGCCCCGACCTGCAGAGCGCCAAGCGCGTGGTGTCCGGCGGCCGCGGCGTCGGCTCGGCCGAGAACTTCAAGATCATCTACGACTTCGCCGACAGGATTGGTGCGGCCGTAGGCGCTTCCCGCGCCGCGGTGGACGCGGGCTACGTGCCCAACGAGATGCAGGTCGGCCAGACCGGCAAGATCATCGCGCCGGAGCTCTACATCGCCGTTGCTATCTCCGGCGCCATCCAGCACCTGACGGGCATCAAGGATGCCGGCACGATCGTCGCCATCAACAAGGACGCAAACTCGGCCATTTTCGAGATCGCCGACATCGGCCTGGTCGGCGACCTGTTCAAGGTGCTGCCGGAGCTCGAGCAGGCGCTGGGCTGAGCGGGGGCACATCGTGAACAAGAAGGTGATGGTGGTCTTCGGGACCCGACCCGAAGCCATCAAGATGGCGCCGGTGGTCTCCGCGCTGAAGGCCGCACCCGGGATCGACACCCTGGTCGCGGTTACGGCCCAGCACCGGCAGATGCTCGACCAGGTCCTGGACCTGTTCGGGATCGTCCCGGACGACGACCTGGACGTCATGGAACCGGGCCAGACGCTGCCGGGTGCCTTCAGCAAGATCCTGCTGGGCATGGGGCGCGTGCTGGAAGCCCGCCGTCCCGACCTGGTGCTGGTGCACGGCGACACCAGCACGACCCTTGCTGCCGCACTGGCGGCGTTCTACGCCAAGGTGCCCGTCGGGCACGTCGAGGCGGGGTTGCGCACGGGGGACATGCAGGCGCCGTGGCCCGAAGAGGCCAATCGCCGGCTCACGGCGCCGCTGACGCGGCTCCACTTCGCCCCGACGAAACGCTCCCGCGACAACCTGCTGGCCGAAGGCATCGCCTCCGACGACGTGCACGTGACCGGCAATACGGTGATCGATGCGCTGCTCTCGGTGGCAGACCGGATCGCGTCCGACACCGACCTTGAACGGTCACTGGCCGCGCGCTTCCCGTTCCTGGACGGGAGCAAGCGCCTGGTGCTGGTGACCGGGCACCGGCGCGAGAATTTCGGCGGCGGATTCGAACAGATGTGCGCCGCGCTTGCCGACCTGGCCGACCGCGGTGACGTGCAGGTGGTCTATCCCGTGCACCTGAATCCCAACGTGCAGGAGCCGGTCCGCAGGATCCTGGGCAGCCGGCCCGGGGTGGTGCTGGTGGAGCCGCAGGAGTACCTGCCGTTCGTCTACCTGATGACCCGCGCGCACCTGATCCTGACCGACTCCGGCGGCGTGCAGGAAGAAGCCCCCTCGCTGGGCAAGCCGGTGCTGGTGATGCGCGACACGACGGAGCGGCCCGAGGCGGTGGATGCCGGGACGGTCCGACTCGTCGGCACCGACCGCCAGCGCATCGTCGCGGAAGCCACGCGCCTGCTGGACGATGCGGACGCCTACGAAACGATGTCGAGGGCCCACAACCCCTACGGCGACGGCCGGGCAGCGGCACGGATTGCCGCCGTGGTGACGCACGCAGGCGGTGTCCGTGAAAACCCGCCCCCGGAGAACGGGCAACGCTAGTTCCCGGCGCCGACGCCTGCTGCGCGTCGGTCAGCGCCAGACCCGTGGCGGCCTGTGCCTATCGGGAAGAAGGCCGCCGCACGTGCCGGCAGGGCAGCGCGCGACGTAGATGGCGCGGCGCGCCCCATCACCGGTTCCGCCCCCCCGGGGACCGGGCCCGGGCTGCCCGCGCCCTATATACTTGAACGATTCTCTTCCCGGAAATCGCAATGGCCCTGTACGACCCCGCCTCGATCAAGCATCGCAAGAAGCTGCTGGATTTCGAGAACAACACCAATATCTCGCTGCGGAACCGCTACGTGTATTTCGCGGTCGACAAGGTCGCCAACAGCTCGATCAAGAACAGCCTGTTCGACATCGAGTACGCGCCGGTCGGGAAGAAGACGGTGACGCTCTACGACAAGCGCAGTTCACCCCTGCTGTCTCCGTACCAGTTGCCGCCGGACCTGCTCCGCGAGGTCCTCAACAGCGGCAACTACTTCCGCTTCGCCTTCGTCCGCAACCCGTACTCCCGCCTGCTGTCGTGCTACCTGGACCGCATCCTGACCGCTTCGAGCAAGCCGCGACGCCAGCTCAACGCCTACCTCAAGGGGCGGGGCGAGCCCACCGAGGACGTGACCTTCGAATCCTTCATCCGGGCGATCTGCGCGCAGGGATCCAATACGCAGAATTCCCATTGGCGCGTCCAGGCCGACGACATCCTGTTCGGCGACGTCGAATTCGACTTCATCGGCAAGTTCGAGCGGCTCTGGCAGGACATGGCCGTCGTCAGCAGCCGGATCTGGGGCGAGTTGCGACCCGAGATGGCCAACAAGGACGTCAACAAGTCGCCCCGGGCCACCAATGCCGGGGGCAAGTTGCGCGAGTTCTACACGCCTGAACTGGCGGCGCTGGTCGCCGACCGCTTCGCGGCCGACTTCGATGCCTTCGAGTACGAGCGGGACATCTTAAGCTATTGAGGGTTGCTCCTCTAAAGCTGAGGGCCGCAGAAAGCGGCCCTCTTGAGATGCTAGTTCGGGATGTAGCTAAGACTAATCTGACCAACCGATGAGTCAGCAATGCGGTCACGGAAGTACTTTTTATTGCGGATCTTTGTCGAAACCCGCCTTCCGTCCTCGGCTACGTAAGCGACGCGTATGCCTCCGGGAACTGACTGCACGTCTCCGCGCTCAAAGCCGGCCCCCGCAAGCGCGTCGGCAAGTTGCGCGTCAATCTCCTGGATGGTTCCCTCAGTAAAGTCAATCGCAAATACCTCGGCTCGCCCCCCGCCCTTCTGGCGCACCTGGCGCTGGTTGGTCACCTCGTGGGGGAATGCCAGGGCCAGGCCCGACAGGAACTGGTCGGCCGGCACGGCCGGCGTGGCGGGCGCGGCCGCATCGGCCGGGGCCTGGGTGTCGGCTGCCTGCGGCGTGGTGTCGGCGGCGGGCTGCTTCTCGCATGCCACGAGGGCGAACGCCATGAGGACAACAGCTGCGGAACGGATCAAGATCATGGTGGACTCTTGGAAAGGGGCGGAGAAAGGTTGAAGGGGAAAACAGATGGTGGGCGGACGTCAGAATTGGAAGTAAATGAAGCTACTCACTTCCAGCGGCATCATGAATAGGAGAAACGCCATTACCGCGCCCATCGCACAGGCGGCGACGGTATGGCGCCACGCAGGCAGGCGGTCGGCCAGGCGGCGGCCCGCCGACAGCCCGACCACGAAAGTATCGATGGCGATGGGCGCGATCAGGAGCGCATACGGAATCGCAGCGCGCGTGAGGCCCGTGTCATGCCGCATCTGGAACACGCCGCGCAGGACCTCGGCGGTGTCGCCGAAATCGGCCGCCCTGAAGGGAATCCAGGTCAGGTAAACGAAGAACTGCGTCACCATCCATGCCAGCGCGATGCCGAGCAATGGAGGGACGAGTCCCGCGGGCAGGAAGCGCTGCCGCAGCTTGCTGAATTCCTTGTGCACCGTGAGGGCGCTGCCATGCAGGCCGCCCCAGACGACGAAGTTCCAGCTGGCGCCGTGCCACAGGCCGCCCAGCAGCATGGTTATCATCAGGTTGCGGCTGCGCTTGGCCTCGCCCCCCCGGTTGCCGCCGAGTGGGATGTACAGGTAGTCCCTGAGCCAGCTCGACAGCGAGATGTGCCAGCGCCGCCAGAACTCGGTGATGCTGGCCGACAGGTAGGGGTAGTTGAAGTTGCGCATGAGCCGGTAGCCGAACATGCGCGCGATTCCGATCGCCATGATCGAGTAACCGGCGAAGTCGAAGTAGATCTGCGCGTAGAACCCCAGCGTCGCCATGGCCAGGGTGTGGTTGTCGAATGCCGCCACGTCCGCGTACACGCGATCCACGAACGGGGAGATGTTGTCGGAGAAGATTGCCTTGTAGATGAAGCCGACCAGGAACAGCTTGGCCCCGACCAGGAAGTCGACGCTTTCGAAACGCTTGGGCGCCTGCAGCTGGGGCAGGAAGTCCGCTGCGCGCACGATGGGGCCGGCCACCAGCTGGGGAAAGAAGGAGATGTAGGTAGCGGTGTCGAGCACGCTGCGTTCGGCGTGGATGTCACGGCGCCACACGTCCACCACGTAGCTGATCGCCTGGAACGTATAGAAGCTGATGCCCACCGGAAGGATGATCGAGAGCACGTGCTCCGACGGCGACAGGCCCAGGCTGCCCAGCAGCAACGCGGCGGAGTCGACGAAGAAGTTGAAGTACTTGAATACGGCCAGGATGCCGAGCATCAGCGCGATGGAGATGCCCATGGCCAGCCGCGGCCTGTAGCCACGCTCGATGGCCAGGCCCGCGACGTGGCTGGTGAGGATGGCGACCCACATCAAGGCGAGAAAGCGCCAGTCCCACCACCCGTAGAACACCTGGCTGGCGGCGAGGAGCCAGACGATGCGGGCACGCTGGCCGCGCAGCAGCGCCCAGTACACGCCGTACACCACGACGAAGAACACCAGGAAGATGCCAGAGGTGAAGATCATCCGTTCGTCCCCGCGACCACGTCGCGCATGTATCGGCGGGCGAACCACCGCGTGAACTTCTCCGCGCCCGACACGCGCATGTGCCGCGCGTCGTTCCAGTCGGGCTTGCGCTGCAATCGCTTGAGCAGGGCCGGGTCGCGGTACTCGATGCACGGCAGGTCATCGACCTGCGCGCAGAACTGGTGGACGTACTGCAGGTCGGCCGTCTCGGTGCTGGGCACGGCGAAGAATGCGGCCGAATCGACCAGGTCCCCCAGCATGGCGCGATACCGGGGCAGCCGGATGTCCTGGATCCACGGCATCGCCTCCACCGGCGCTGCCGGCGCGTCGGCCATGGCCCGAGCGGCCGCCAGCACGTCCGCCATGCCACGCCCGTGCGAGTACCCGCGCTTGCTGGTCTTGAGCGGCTGGTAGCCACGCGCCGGCTTGACGCTGGCAAGCTGCTCGCCGCGGCGCGCCATTCCGATGCCCATGGCATTGACCGCGGCGTGCTCGACGGCCGGCGGCAGCAGCGACGCTATCGATTCAGGCGCCGTCGCGCCGAGCGACCCCACCGCGCGGAGCCCGTCCCAGGTGTTGCCCGGGGTCATGTACGCGTAGGTGCGCCAGGTCCGCAGGTTGCGGACGAAACCGTTGAGCGGCGCGACGTCGTATCCGCGCTGGATCTCCAGCAGCAGCGTCAGGTCCTTGCCGGCCAGGGCCGTCCGGTCCGCTGGCTCCAGCTGGTCCAGCGCGATGCCGAGCAACCAGGAACGTTCGAAGTGGTTGGCGCCGTCCAGGCTCATCTGCACGACCGAAGTCTTGGTGCCGCTGCCACGCGTCAGCAGTCGGCCGAGCATGGCTCCATCCAGGCCGCGCGCGGTATAGCTGCTCCCCTCGACCAGGATGATCCGCCGGACATCGGGATCGCGGGCCGCGTCCGTGAGGTCGATGCCGACCTGCTTGGCAAGGCGCAACGCCCGGCTGCCGGGGTAATAGCCCGTGGCCGATGCGCCAAGCCCGAGGGCGACGACAGCCACCAGTCCGCCCAGGAGCAGGCCCGGCACGAGCAACCGGTTCGTCCGCCCGCCCTCGACGCGGATCGTCGCCAGCAGCAGCAACGCGGCGATGGTCGCCGCAAGCATCCACAGGCTCATCGGACAGCCCCGTCGGTCGCGGTCGCGTTCGCGTCCGCGCTCTCGCCCATGGCACGTGCCAACGGCGCTACGTATTGCTCGCGTACGGCCTGGAACGTGTACCGCGACGCGACGGCGATGAGCTCGGCGCGCAGCGACGCCAACCGCCCCGGATCGCGCAGCATCGCAGCGATGACGCGGCCCGCTTCTTCCCCATCGCGTGCGTATAGCGGGTAGTCCTCACCCAGCACCCCGACGTTGACCTCGTTGGGGAACACGATCGTCGGCAGGCCACAGGCGGCGTACTCCAGCACCTTGGTCGACAGCTCATGGGTCCCGCATTCGAGTTCGGCATGTCGCCACGCCCAGCCGATGTCGAAACCTGGCAGTTCCGCATACAGGTGCTCACGGCTGACCTGGCGGTGCCAGACCAACCCGGGGGTGGACTCAAGCCGTTCGGCGACCTCCGGACGGAACTCCAGGTCATCGGGCACGTGGTGGATCTTGTCGCCGAACACGTGCAGTTCGATGCCCGGGCGGGCGTCCTTCAGCTGCTCGAAGGCACCGAACATCTCGCGGATGCCCCACAGCGGCGCGAACTTGCCGGCATAGACCACGCGCGCGGGACCTTCCGCACGGGGTGCGCCCGCGGCGGCCGACGGCGGGGGAATCATCGGCGGCAGCAATGCGGTCCGTCCGGTGGCCTCGGGGAAGCAGTCGAGCAGGTGGGCCTCGAACTGCGGGGTCTGGCACAGGACGCGGCCGGCATGCGCGATGATCCGCGTGATCCGATCGCGTGACTGCTCGTCAAGCGCCTCGCGTGTCTGCGGCAGGTCCGTGATGTACACCCACAGGCGACCTTCGAAGGCCTCGTGCCGCGTTGCCGCGGAACACAGGTCGAAACCCCGCAGCACGATCGCGTCGAACCGGTCGGCGCGGTCGTGTTCTGCGATCGACTCCAGCGCCGCGTCGACGCCCATGACCGGCGTTTCCACGGTGTCGGGCTCGACGAGCCGCACGTTGTCCAGCGAAAGCAGCGGCTCGATGATGTGCAGCGCGGTGACCGGCGCCTTCAGGAAGAGGGTCACCTCGGCATGGTCGAGGCCCGCCAGCACCTGCACGAGCGACGCGGCCCAGACGGCCGAGCCATCCGTGATGTTGAGGTTGAGGTCGCCGTACACCGCGAACCTGCGACGCTCGGCGCGCCGCGCCCGGGTGGAGAGCGGGCTGGGGCTGGACTGCCCGCGCTCGATCAATGCGATTTCGCGTTCGATCGTTGCCTCGAACCCCGATTGCGCGCGCACGCGTGCGGCCGCGGCCCGCGAGCGCGAAAGGAACAGCTCGGGCTCGTGGTACATCCGGCGCACGCCTTCGGCCAGCACCCGCCAGTCCTCCGGGGGTGCGAGCACGCCTTCGGCGTCATCGACGAACTCCGGAATGGCGGCCACCGCGTTGGTCAGCGGCACCAGGCCGGACGCCATCGCCTCATCCCGCGAAACGCCCTGGCTGTCCATGCGGCTGGGCACCAGGAACAGGCCGAAGTCCTTGTGGAGTTCCGCGATCTGCTGCTGGGTCAGGAAGCCGCGGCGGATCTCGACGTTGGCGAACCCGCGAAGCGGCTCCAACGTCTCGTCGAACAACTCGCCGTCGCCGATGAACAGGAACTCCAGTTCGTTGAAGATCGGGTCGTTCGCCAGGTCCAGCACCGCGCGCACCGCCAGGTCGTTGGCGTAGACGGGCGAGTTGTACGGCCGGATCGACAGGATCCGGGTCCGTTGGCCGGCGTCCTTTTCCCGGTAATCGAACACGTCCGGGTCGATGAAGTTGTGGATGATGCTGTACTGCCACGGCGCCAGGTCGATCCCGACATCGGCCATCGCCTGCCGCGCCAGGTACTCCGACACGAACACCAGGTGGATGTTGGGGTGGCGCATGCCGAAGATGTGGCGCCACATCGCCAGCCGCGTGGCCGTGGCACGTACCGCGCGGTCGCGCGTAGGCCCCTTGGGGTAGTTGAATGCACGCCGGTACCACGGCTGGATCTCGGCGCCATGGACCCAGATGTTCATGCGCACGCGGCCGACCAGGTCCTCCAGCTGGGCCCACATTTCCGGGTACAGCGGGTGGATGTCGATCGATTCGAACTCGTTGTCGTGCACCAGTCCGGCCAGGTGCTCGCCACCCCCGGCGATCACGTCGACGCCCTGGAACTCCTCGAACGACAGCTGGCCCGGGTTCCACCGGAACACCGCGTGCTCCAGGCCGTTGGCCCGGTACGCCTTCACCCGGCGGTGGATGAAGCTGTAGTGGTAGAGGCGTTGCCGGCTGGGATAGCCCTTCGCCAGCAGCAGGCGGGGCGCCTGCTCGATGACGATGCGTCCCTGCGACCGCTCGCGCCGCGCGCCCACCGTCAGGCGGGACAGGTCCAGGCTCCCGGAGCCGGCGATCCGGATGCCCAGGCGGATCCATTCGCAGCCCTCCGGCACGGTGATGCGCTGCGGTGCATTGAACGCCGCCTGGATGGAGCCGATCCGGTGCTTCTCGCCATCCAGGAAGATCACCACCAGCTTGGCCGACACCTTGCCGCGGCCCGACAGCTGGAAACGCAGCTTGCGTCCGGGCGCGATCGAAGAGACGCGCAGGGGTTCCACGCCGTAGACGTAGCTCCACTTGCCTTCCGCCAGCGCCGAGGTGATCGAAACCCCCGACCCGTGGCGCACCTGGATGTCGCCGTGGGCATGGCTCGCCTTGGGGAACAGCTCGGCCAGTCCGGGGATCGGCAGGTTGTCGGCCGTTGAGACCGCCCCGCGCGCGACGTGGCGCTCCACCGCCTCCTCGACCGTGCGCAGCGGGAGGCCCGGGTCCTCGGGCATGCGCGCATCGACGTCTTCAAGGACCGTGCCCGCTCCGTGCTCGCAATAGCCGAACGAGTCGACGGCGAAGCAGCTCCCGCCTTCGAACTGGCCACCTTCGACATGGGCGGCGAGCGCGGCAAGGGAGCCGTGTGGCAATGCACGCAGCGGAACCAGCGCGCGGCGCAAGTGCAGCCGATCGACCTGCGCGAACCGCTGGCCGTCGACAAGGGCGGCCGTGCCGCCTTCGGCGCGCCAGTGGGCGTCCTTGCCGACGCTCGCCCGTCCCGTGTAGCGCAGGGCGTTGACCAGGTCGCCCAGGTAATCGGGGCCGTAGTAGTCATCGGGGCTGAAGCACGCCACGAGCTTGGCGCCGATGGCATCGAACAGGGCCAGCTCGCGCGCCTCGCGATGCGAGTGGACGACCACACCGGGCATCCGCGGGGCGATACCCGGCCGGTAGCCGTCCATGAACACCAGGTGCAGTTCGCGGGCGGTGTAGCGCTGGCGACGGAAGGCGTCCAGTACCGCTTCGTGCTGGCTGCCAGAGCGCACCGCCGCGACCACCGCCACCTTCGGGACGTCCACGCCGTAGGGCCGCCCGAAGACGCGCCCGAGCAATGATGCCAACCGGTGCTCCACCGTGTGCTCGCCCAGCACCTTGCGCAGGGCGGCGACCCGCGTGGCCTCCACGCGGCCGGGGCTGGCGTGCAGCTGCTCCCACTGGCGGCGCAGCTCCACAGGGTCGTCGGCGCACACCACCAGGTCGCCGAACAGTAGGCGCACCGCCCGGGAATAGTTGCTGACCACGATGGTGCCCGACGCCATCAGGTCGAACAGGCGGCGGGCGATCATCGTCTGCGAATCCGGCGCGCTGTTCAGCGTGATGCCGTACCGGTAGCCCTTGTAGGCAACGTCGATGGCATTGAACGGCAGGCTGCCGACGACGCGCTCGCGCAGGCCATCGGGGAAGCCGCTGCCCGCGCTACTGTCACGGTCATAGATGTCGACGGGGACGTAGCCACCCACCACGTCGCACAGCGTCTGCAGCGACTCGTTGCGGCGCGGGTACTGCGGGTACCAGGAGCCGGCGAAACTGCAGGCATTGCGCCGGGCACCGGAAGTGACCGGATTGCGGCGAAGCGGGTCGACGCCGAACGGGAGCAGGAACACGCGGTCATGGCCCAGCGCAGTGCGGTAGCTCTGGATGCAGTCCACGTCCGTGGTCGCAACGTGGTCGAACAGCGCGGCGGTGCGGAAGAAGTGGTCGTAATGGACCGGGTCCTCCTTGTTCCAGAACACGGTGGGGATCCCTTCAGCCCTGCAGAACTGCAGGACGGAGCGAAGCTCGGGGCTCGCCGACTCGACGTGCCCGGTCCATACGCCCTGGTTCGCCTTCCACGCCGATTCCACCAGCAGAACATGGGGCTTGAATTCTTCCAGGTCCGCGCGCCAGCGCTTCCGGGAAAGGGCAAGCATGTGGCAGTGCGACTGGAAATCGGCCCGCGTGAACTCGTCGGCGATGATCACGATCCTCGCCTCGCGCACAGCCGTCGGGCCGACTTGGCGCAACGCCTGAGACCGTGGCGCGACCGCACCCACCGCCGCCACGGCGTCCCGGGCGGGCAAGGATGCGCGCTTGCGGGCGTCATCCAACGCCACCTGCCAATCCAGTGGTAGCGGAACGCCCAGCACGTCGTTGGGCACGCGAGCCGTACCGCGCCGGCGCGCGCCGATGCGGTCCATCGCCTCACGCACCAGGCGCACGGATGCACGGAGGTGCCGGGTAACGCGCCAAGGCTTGCGGACAACGTTGGTGGCCAGGTAGCCGATCTGGAACGGGAGCGACCGCGAAATGCCCTCGATGGCCGCGGCGCTCTGGCGCGCGGCAGCGACGTGCTGCTGGGGCGTGCCGAACATGCGCTCGCCCAACTCGATGCGCCGATGGAGCTCCTTCAACTCATCGGCCACGCCACGGCTTCGCGCCACTGCTTCCGACCCGCGTGCGTCGCTGGCCTGCAGGCGGCCCAACGCGTCGTCAAGCAGCTCCAGCGCGTGGTCACGCGCCAAGCAGGCTGCATCCTTCGCCTCCCGCTCCTGTTCGAGCACTTCCTCGAACTTCGCCACCGAGGACACCATCTCGGACCGCGCACGCTTTTCCAGCCCGACCAGTTCTGCCACCAGCCGGTGCGCCAAGGCCAGCAGCGTTTCCTCTGCCTCTTCCGCCGTACCCGGGAACGGCAGCCGCGCTAACAGCTGGTTGAGCTCACCTGCCAAGGCGTCGATCCGTGCCAGCGTCGTTCGCTGGAGCCTGCGGCCACCGTGCGCGGCGGCGTCGAACGCCCTCACCTGCCGCGACAGCCTGTCCAGCTCAAGTTGCAGGAACGTCGCCACGGCATGGAGATCGCTGGGCTTGAAATGTGCTTCGGTCATCGAACTGCGCCCCCAGCGCCGATCAGCGGCCGATGCCGACGACGTCCACGATCACCTTGTCGGTGGACAGCGACATCGCCCGGAAGCGACCGTGCGCCACGAGAATAGCAATGATGTCAGCGCTGTCCTGGGCCACCTCGGGGGCCTCGAATCGCAGCAGTCGGGCGGCCTCGCCATCCTGGCGCGCAAGCACTTCGGCGTAGGGGTCGACCGCCACGACGCGCCCCGGGTGGCGTCGGGTCAGTTCTTTGGCGATGTCGAGCGCGGGGCTCTCGCGGAAGTCATCGACATCGGCCTTGTAGCTCAGGCCGAAGCACGCCAATACCGCCTGGGTGTCCTCACGCAGCATGGCGTCTAGCTTGTCGACCACCGCGGCGGTCTTCGCGGTATTCACTTCCCGGGCTGTGCGGATCAGGCGGGACTGCGCCGGCGCACTGGAGACAATGAACCACGGGTCGACCGCGATGCAGTGCCCGCCCACCCCCGCACCGGGCGACAGGATGGAAACGCGGGGGTGGCGATTGGCTAGGCGGATGACCTCCCAAGCATCGATCCCCAACGTCTCGCAGATCATCGAGAGCTCGTTGGCGAAAGCGATGTTGGTATCGCGGAAGGCGTTTTCCGTGAGCTTGACCATCTCCGCCGTGCGCGCATCGCTCTCAATGCACGCGCCTTGCACGAATCGCTTGTAGAGCGCGGTGGCCGCGGCGGACGCCGCCGGCGACATGCCGCCGATGATTCGATCGTTGCTTGCCAGTTCCTCCAGCATCTTCCCCGGGATGATCCGCTCGGGGCAGTAGGCGAGGTGCACCTCACCGGGACGCTCGCCATCGCCGAAGTCCAAATCCGGGCGGGCGTCGCGCAGGATCTCGCGCACCCGTTCGGTGGTACCAACCGGCGACGTGGATTCCAACATCACCAGGTTGCCAGAGGCAATCACGGGCGCCAGCCCACGGGCGGCCGCCTCGACATAGCTGATGTCCGGCGCGTGCGTGTGATGGTCGACTGGCGTGGGCACGGCGATGATGAATGCATCGCAGGCTTCCGCGGTGGCGACCGCACGCAGTCGGCCTTGAGCGACAACGGTCGCGACGAGCTCATCCAGATCTCCCTCTTCGATGTGCGCCGAACCCGCATTGACCGCATCCCGCACCCCAGGGTCTACATCCACGCCCAAGACCTCCAGTCCAGAGGCGGCGAACATGGCCGCCGTGGGAAGTCCGATGTAGCCGAGCCCAATGATTCCCAGGGTACGGATCTCGTTGTGGTCCATCGTCATGCCTGAATTTGCCTCGTTTGTCGTTCAACAGCTTCGGACAAAGCATCGGACAGTTGCTCTCCGATCATTGGCCACGAAAATTCGCCCACGGACCTACTTGAAAGGTCCAATCCAGCGTGAAGGGACCCGCGGCGCCACAATGCGCCGAGTTCGAGCAACTTCGCGCGGATGGGGTCTGCGGCATTCTCCACGGTCCAGCCGCGGCGGAACACCCGCACCAAGTCGGTCGACTCGTCCGGCTCACAAGCGGACAGGTGGAGCACCGGCCGACCGGATCCGAAATACTCGAACAGCTTCCCCGGCACTTGCAGCGGCATAGTATTGCCAATATTTACGAGGATGTCCGCACCGCGTTGCCATTGCCGCACGACGTCTCTAGGAACAGGTGGCACCAGTCGCAGACGGCTCCCGAGACGCTCGACATGCGGCTCAACCCGCTGCGCCTGCGGGGACAGCACGGTGAGGCGGACGCCATCGAGAGTGGCCAGCGCCTCAAGCAGCGGCTCCACGGATCGAAAGCTATATAGCTGTCCTGTGTAAAGCAGTTCAAGCGTGCCACCACCGAAATAGGACCGCGTTGGGGCGACGTCGGCGGCAGGCGGGAAGCCCTGTCTCAGCACGATGCACCGGGACTGCTCTAAGCCATACTCTGTGTGAAGCCGGTCCGCATAGGTTTGGGCGGTAACCGCCACCAGACTGCACCGTTCACAGACCAATCGCTCTAGGCGCCGTGCGCGCCTATGCCAGCGCGCGGGCAGGTAGTCAGCCACGATGGGGTCGCCGAGGTCGGCCACCCAAGGGATTCCAGCTTCCTGCGCGAAGCACCCCAACTCCAAGACGCTCGCCGGCTCGTGGGAAGTGATCACCACGTCTGGGCGACAAGTGGCAATCAAGTCTTTCAGTGCCGGCCCGGCAGTGAGGTTCCAGTTTGCCCTGACGTCCGGGAAACTAGCCCATGCCTGCATCCATCCCCAAACCGCGACGATCCGCCCCTTCCAGTTCAACCCATGGAACCCGCGCGGGACAACAACGGCGCCGCCAGTCCGATTTTTTCCCACTATGTTGCGCACCCACCAAAGCAGCCGGCTCCCAGTTACTGCCGAGGTGCGTACTACATCAACACTCGTGCCGTGGGCGCGGCGCAATTCGCCGACTGACGCGGCGCCAACTAACATAGTCGATTCTGAAGCCGAGAGTACGGTGACGCGATGCCCCAAGGCGGCCAACTGATGCGAAAGCTCGTGCCACCGCACCGCTTGGGGCGAACGCGAGGGGGGGAATTCGTAGGCGACGATGAGAATATTCACTTGCTGCTAGTCGACGCGACTGCATCAGGACTACGCGAATCCATCAAGCTACGGTATTCAGCGATAACTTCCGAAGTCGCGCCTACCGCCTTGATCTCACCAGCATGTAACAGGATCGCCCGATTGCAGAGGCGACGTACCAACTTTAGGTTATGTGAGGCAACTACTACGATTCGACTGCCGTCTACCCGACTCTGAAGGCGATCCCGCGCCTTCTTAAGAAACTCTGCGTCACCGGTGCCGATCCATTCGTCAAGGAGCATGATGTCGTGCTGCACCGAAGTGGAAATGGCAAATCCCAGTCGCATCCTTTGCCCTGCAGATAGCGTGCGAAGGCGGTCTACTGCCTTCTCCGCCACTCCAGCGAAATCGAGAATTGATCCGATATGAGGCTGAATGGCACCGATCTGCATTCCCATTGCCGTTGCCCGCAAGTAGATGTTTTCGAGCACCGTCGCATCGGCGTTGAAACCCAGCGAGATATTCATCAACGCTTGCCGACTGCCCTCGATCTCCAACGACCCTTCTGTTGGGCGGTAAGCTCCCGTCAACAGATGGAGCAGGGTTGACTTCCCCGAGCCATTCAAACCAAGCAGTGCAACGCGGTCACCTTCGTCGATACGGAAGGACACGTTGCGAACAATCGTCGCAAACTCCCGCTCTGGCCGCCGCAGTGCCGCTTTCGCAATCGTGGCTATCCACCCTTCGGACAGCTCGGAACGTTGCCGGAAAACGGGTAGCGTCAACGTCATTCCATTTGCGCGAATCGAGGCCATATTAGAGCCACACCGCTATGAATCGCGAATAGCGGCGGTACACATATGCTGCCAGCACGCACCCCCCCACGGTGAGTCCAATGATTACCCAGTACGTGAGTTGTTCTATCGGCTCGCCCAAGACCGGAGCGCGCACGAACTCAATTAGATGAAATGCTGGATTGAGCCGCGCCACAAAACCTCGCCAAGTGTCCGCGGGGGTCAATGAGGCCTGCCAAATGATGGGCGTCAATAGGAAGCCAAAGATAAAAACGGTCGTGGACAACTCGTGGAGATCAGGGAAACGCGCCCCGAGGACCGCCACCACCACTCCCAGCCATAGTACGTTAAGTATAAAAATGGGCAGCGTCACCAAGAGTGACATCACGCCAAGCAACGTAGGGGTGACGAGCGCCACCAAGGGCACCAGAATTACCGCAGTGATAATGAAATAGAACGCCGATTTGGCAAATATACGCAAAACGTAATCGGTGTATCGGATGCGGCCATCCATGATGAACGCGCGGTGCGTAGCCATTGTCGTGGACGCACCCGTGATGACCTGGGTGATCATTTTCCATAGGATATATCCCAACCCGAGATGCACCATAAATGGAAGGGACTCACGACCAAATAGAAGGGAATAGAAGTATCCGATGCCAAAAACGTAGCAGACCGGGGGAAGAAATATCCAGACCAGCCCGAGAGCCGATCGACGGTATTTTGTGACCAGGTCCAGCCAAGAAGAAAAGCCCCAAAAATCAGGATGCCGCACGCTGGCAAGAAGATCGGCGGCAAAGCTTTGCCCATTTGCTGAGGCCGCATTGCTCATCGCGCGTCCAGTCCTGAAAGTGCCTGGCTGAGATCCAGCCGGAGGTCTTCAACATTCTCGACGCCCACACTTAGCCTTACCAAAGCGTCCGATAAACCCAATTTCTCCCGACGTTCGACGGGCACCGAAGCATGAGTCATAATGGTCGGGTGGTTCACCAAACTCTCTACGCCACCAAGCGATTCAGCTAGAGTGAATAGCCTCGTGCGTTCACAAAATCGCGTCGCCGCTTCCAGGCCGCCCTTGAGCACGATCGACACCATGCCGCCGAAGCCCCCCATCTGGCGCTTGGCCAGCTCATGTTGTGGATGTGACTCAAGGCCGGGGTAGATCACCTTTTCGATCGCTGGGTGCCTCTGCAGCCACTCTGCAAGCGCGTGGGCGTTCTCGCAATGGGCGCGCATTCGCAAGTGCAAGGTCTTCAAACCACGCAGAGCGAGGAAACTATCGAAAGGTCCTTGCACTGCACCCGTCGAGTTCTGTAGAAAGGCCAACTGATCAGCCAGCTCTTCGTTTTCGCCGATGACCACCATGCCCCCGACCATGTCAGAGTGACCATTGAGGTACTTGGTCGCTGAATGCATGACAATATCAGCTCCATGTTCGAGCGGACGCTGCAGTATCGGCGAACAGAAAGTATTGTCCGTCACGACAATTAGCCCGTGACGATGAGAAATGCGGCTCACCTTGGCGATGTCCACCAACTTGAGCATTGGATTGGTGGGTGTTTCGATCCAAACCAGTTTCGTTTCAGGCCGGATTGCCGCCTCAAAGGCTGAAAGGTCGTTCAAGTCGACCCAGCTGAAGTCGAGGTTGGCTGTGCGCCGACGGACCCGTTCAAACAGCCGATAGGTGCCGCCGTACACATCGTCCATGGCGATAACGTGGCTGCCTGCATCCAGCAACTCAAGCAGGGCCGAGGTCGCGGCCATACCAGACGCGAAAGCGAAACCGCGGGTACCCCCCTCCAAGCCGGCCACGCACCTTTCGTACGCGAAACGAGTCGGATTGTGGGTCCGAGAGTACTCGAAGCCTTGGTGCTCGCCCGGACTCGATTGGGCATACGTGGACGTCGCGTAGATCGGCGGCATCACTGCACCAGTAGAGGGGTCCGGCGCCTGTCCGGCATGGATGGCCAGGGTGCCCAGACCCGGACGAGGGTTCTTTTCATCAGCGTGCTGCATGTCTCTCCTGTGTGGCCATGGACTGGCCTTCAATGCGAGGCGAACCGAGTATGGTAACAGGGGTGCACGCGCTCTCCGGGTGAACTCTCATCCAGCCGCCGCTTGTGTCAGAGCGGCCTGAGCGCGAGCAGCGGAGGCCGTCCAACTCCACGCCCGCACCGCTTCCGGCCCGAGGTCGAAGCCCTGATCCAGCACCCCGCGTGCCCGGGCCTCGAGCAGGTATGCGAGCTCGGCCGCGATCGCCCCACGTGACGCGGCGCATGTCCGGCCCCGGCGTAACCGGTGGAGCAGCGCCCCCGTCGCATCCATCTCTTGCCCGGCCAGCAAATGCAGTACAGGCCTGCCTGCCCCCAGATACTCGTAGAATTTGCCTGGAACCTGACTCGACTCACGGTTTGCAATGTTGATCAGTACGTCTACCTGACACTGCAGAGCGAGCAAGCGCTGGTGCGGGACCCGACCGAGCAAGCGCACTTGCGCACTATTGTTCCGGGCAATCTTAGCGAGCCATGCGGGAACGGAGCCCGAGGCAACGTGGAGGCGGACACCCGGCACGGTCAACACCGCTTCCACCAACGCACGCGGGTCCCGGAAGCTGTAGAAGCTACCTCCGTAGAGCAACTCCAGCGGGCCATCCAACGCGCGTGCGCAAGGACGCGCTGGAACAAACCCTTCTTCGAAGCCTTGTGTCACTACTGTCACTGGGGTTGAACAGGCATGCCGGCGTTCCAGCAGCTCCCGCGCCTGTTCTGCGGTTACCAGAACGTGGTCCGCCTCGCGCATCACCGTGCTTTCAAGGATGGCGGCTGTGCGGCGCCACCTCGCGGGAGTGTAAGCGGCAAGCACGGGATCCCCCAGGTCCGCGACCCAGCGAAAGCCCCGGCGTTTGGCCTCCAGTCCTAACCGCAGTGTAGTGGCGGGCTCGTGGGATGAAACCACCACATCTGGCTTCAGTTCATCGAGCAACTGGTGGAGCGCCTCTCGCGCCGGCCGCGCCCACTCAGCACGGAGGTCCGGAAACAGGCACCACGAGACAAGAGACTGGAACGACTCCAGGATGCGACCCTTCCAGTTCAGGCGAGGGGGCTCGGCGGCGGATGACGCACTCAAGTGGTCCGAGGGCCCATCTGCGTTCGCCGACAACATGCTCAAGAACATTGATGATGAATGGTCGGTGGTGCGACTGGGCGGGCGCCGAAGCGCAAGCCACCCGAGCAGCCCCCGCACCGGACCCGGGCAAGTACGATGGACATGTACGCTTGGGCTAAGGGCGGGCAGGCCTTCGATAGTCCTGCCAATGTCCGGCGCGAGGATATGCACCTCGTGGCCGAAGGCCGCAAGACGCCCTGTCAGATAGGCCCAGCGCAAGGATTGGGGCGAGGGGCTGGGCGGGAATTCATACGCGATCAGCAGAATCCTGAGCTTCTTCGCGCGACTGCTGCCGCTCCTAAAGGCCCCGGGGGGCGTTGTCGTCATGGCGGGGACTCCGCTACTCCACCCGCCGCCTCAAATAGTTCAGCAGGTCGATCCGCGTGATCAGCCCGAGGAACTTCTCCCCGTCGGCGATGATCGCCACGTGGCCGCGGTCGAACACCGGCAGCAGCGACTCTATCGGCTGGCCGACGTCGATCTTGTCGAGCTTGCTGACCATCGCGGTCGAGACCGGGTCGCGGAACCGGGCTTCGTCGCCGTAGACGTGCAGCAGAACGTCGGACTCGTCGACGATGCCGACCAGCTGGTCGCCTTCCATCACCGGCAGCTGGCTGACGTCGTACAGCTTCATGCGCTGGTAGGCGGTGACCAGCAGGTCCTTCGGGCCGACCACGACGGTGTCGCGCTGGGAGAACGGGCGCAGGATCAAGTCGCGCAGGTCGCCGTGCTGCTCGCGCTCGATGAAGCCGTTGTCGAGCATCCAGTAGTCGTTGTACATCTTCGACAGGTACTTGTTGCCGGTGTCGCAGACCAGCACCAGGACCTTCTTCGGCTCGGTCTGTTCGCGGCAGTAGCGCAGCGCGGCGGCGAGCTGGGTGCCGGTGGAGGAGCCGCCGAGGATGCCCTCTTTCTCCAGCAACTCGCGGGCGGTCAGGAAGCTCTCCTTGTCGGAGATGGCGTAGGCCTTCTTGACCCGGCTGAAGTCGGAGATGGACGGGAGGAAGTCCTCGCCGATGCCCTCGACCATCCAGCTGGCGGACTTCTCGACCAGCTCGCCGCGGTTGATGTAGTCCTCGAGGATCGAGCCGACCGGGTCGGCCAGGATCAGTTCGGTGTGCGGCGAGTGGATGGCGAAGTGGCGCGACAGGCCGGTCATGGTGCCGGAACTGCCGCAGCCGAAGACGATCGCGTCCAGGCCGCCGACCTCGGCCATCTGGGCGAGGATCTCCGGGCCGGTGCCGTGCTCGTGCGCGGCCGGGTTGTCGGGGTTGCCGAACTGGTTGATGAAGTACGCGCCCGGGGTCTCGCGAGCGAGCCGCTCGGCGAGGTCCTGGTAGTAGTCGGGGTGGCCCTTGGCAACGTCGGAGCGGGTCAGCACCACCTGCGCGCCCATCGCCTTGAGGTTGAAGATCTTCTCCCGGCTCATCTTGTCCGGGACGACGAGCACGAGTTTGTAGCCCTTCTGCTGGGCGACCAGTGCGAGGCCCAGGCCGGTGTTGCCGGCGGTGCCCTCCACCAGGGTGTCGCCGGGCTTGATGTCGCCGCGCGCCTCGGCCGCCTCGATCATCTTCAGGCCGATCCGGTCCTTGATCGAGCCGCCGGGGTTCTGCGATTCAAGCTTGAAGTACAGCTCGCAGGGGCCGGTGTCGAGGTGCTGGGCCTTCACGACCGGCGTGTTGCCGATCAGGTCGAGGACGGAGGCATGGATGGGCATTCGGACGGGACGCGCTGGCGCCGGCAAACCGCGGCAGTCCGGAGATTCTACGGGATGGCAGGTGCGCACCGGGCAGCTGGGCGCGCCGTGCGCCGCGGATGCCGGTGGGTGATGAGGCCCCCAAGGGCGGGCGGTGGTGGCCGACGAGGAGGCCACCACCGCCCGCGGCGAACCTCAGTGGTGCTGCGTGTCGTACATACGGACCAGGCGGTCCTTGGCGGCCAGTTTTTCGCGCTTCATGCGCGCCAGCGTGGTGTCGTCGATCGGCAGCACGCCCAGCTCGGCGTCCATGACCTTCTTGTCGAGTCGCTGATGGTGCTGGTAAAGCTGCTTGAACTCGGGGTTTGCCTTGATCAGCGCTTCGATTTCCGGCTGCGGTTGTTCTTCGAACATGAAAGCCTCCTTCAGCACGAATGCAAACGCCCCGACCGGACGGTCGAGGCGTTGCGGGGTGATTCATGCGGTGCCAGGGGACGGACCGTGTCAGGGCGGATCACTCCGGCCCCACCCGCCCCCGGCAGGTCGGTCACCGGTTCGGTGGCGGAATCCTGCTCGGCTGCGTCTCGCGAAACGGGTGTCTGCATGTCGGCCTGGCTCTTCGCCAAGCGGAAATGTCCGCCTGGTAAACCGACCCTACTCCCGGATTCGGGGGGCGGCAAGGGCCGGATCGGCCGGTTCGTGACGGGCGCCGCATTCATCCGCAGCCAAGCGTTGCGCAGCGAGGGTCATCTCCCTAACTCACTGATGAATAACGCGTTTTTTACAACTCAATCGTCCGAGGCTTCTTCGGCCTGGCGCAGCAGTTCGGCTTCCTGGCGGGCCAGTTCGGCTTCGCGGGCCCGCGCGGCCTTGAGGCGCGCCGCCTCGGCGCCACCGATGTCCTTGAGGGCTGATTCGATGTCCTCCATGGCCTCGGCGCTATTGGTGGCCTGCGCGCGCAAGCGGGCGGCCTCTTCGGCCTGGATCCGGGCCTGGATCCGCAGGCGTTCGGCCTCGGCGCGTGCCTCGGCGGCGTCGCGCCGGCTGGCCTCGACGATCAGTTCGCTGCGGGTGCGCTCGAGACGGTCGATCTGGCGGTGCATCGCCTCGGTGCGTGCAGCGACCTCGGCCACCTGCACGCGACGCTCGGCCACGTAGCGGGCCACGTCGTACTGGCTGCTGCGTGCGTCGGCCAGCGTTTCCAGTGCCTGCCGGGCCTGCAGCCGCTCATACGCGGCGAGGGTCGCGGTGTCGGGGTTGGCATCCAGCGCAACCAGTTGCTGGTTGAGCTGCGCCACTACCGCATCGGACTCCTGGGCATGCGCCGGCACAGCCAGCAACACGGCCACCAGCGCCGCGGCGGGGAGGATCTTCGGCATGCGGTTCATCGACCACCTCCCAGGCGGCGCTGCAGTTGGTCCACCTCGGCCTTGCGCTGGGCCAGCTCGGCTTCCGCGAGTGCCTGGCGGCTCAGCGCGTGGGCCAGGTCGGCGTCGGCGTGGGCGGCCGCGGCCAGTCGGCGGGCGTCGTCGTGGCGGCCTTCGGCCATCGCCGCCTGGGCGCG